>JAIRLW010000359.1 GCA_031259095.1 Planctomycetaceae bacterium
CGCAGGCTAAGTATGAACTTGGAGTGATTGCGTGGGATGTGTTATGTCAGATTAAAGGTGGGAGTGGTGAAGGTACAAATTGTTATACAACCCAATTGATTGGGTGCCATCCTTCATTAAGTGATCAAGATGTATGTCATGTTTTTACTTCTAATTCCCCCTCATGTTCAATTCCAGGAAAAATATATGGTAATTATCCTAAGAAAGCGTTTAGAGAAAAAGAATCAATTGACCCTCCTAATACGCTTGCCAGAAAACCAGTTCTTGAAAAATGTTTTAATTATGTAAACTATGTTGAAACAATACACTACGGTACTGTTTTGGGTGGGGGGTGGGATTGTGATTCGGGTAATGGTTGTGAACAAAGTTTTTTTAATTGGTCAACTAATAATTGTATTGATTGTGAACTTTCAGGCGCAGCTGTTCCTGGACCAAGCGTTGAAAGTGCAACGTGCAGAGATCCTTAGCCCGAATAATTTATTATCGTACACATTATTTTAGGATAATCCGAAATTTCCGATGCCATTCAAATATTATTAAAAAATAGAAAAATGCTCCTGTGTGTATTTGATTGTTTATTTTAAATTAGAAATTATGTGGTATCGCAAAAAATGAATTATTTTTGTTCTTTGTTTTCATACTATTTTATCATGAGGTAATATAAACACATGAATAATCGTTTCGTTTTTGTTGTGGTTGTTGTGATAATTTGTTTTTCCTCAAAAGTAGTTGCTAATAATGCCTTGCGTTTAGAAAACATCTGTAATAGTATAAAGTCTAACTCAGAAGGAATATTCAGTTGGAAAGGTAAGGTTGTTGTAAAAACAACAATGACTGATTCAAATCCTTCAACTCCGATGCCACATGAACAATATACCGAATATGTCTATCACTTTACTGTTGATAGAGGACATGATGCCTTTTTTTCTTCGGCAGAATTAAAAAATGAATATTCTGTTTTCGGCAAAAATAAAGTATCGCTTTTGTTATCGAATCAGAATTATATGTACTTCAAAGGTACTTTTTTTAGTTTCGAATGGCAGAAAAGAGAACAGGAAGGAATGATTTATGATGGCAACAAACTTGTTAATGTACAAGGAAACGATTATAATCGAGTTGCTGTTATTCATGTGACAAAACCTAAAACTAAAAAACTAATGTATTTTTTTGATCCTTTCCTTAAATATTTTTGTGGTGATGATCGAATATTTGTAGATTTAGAAAACATAATAGTTGGTATAAAACGTCATGGAATAACTAACTTTGATCTTTTCTCGCGGTCTGCAACAAATGAAAAAATCCAATTGACTCAAGAGAATGATTGTTTTCGATTGGAATTTACCGTCCAAAAAGCGGAGAGACAATCATCACAGGTATATATATTTGATACTAAACAGGGTGGAAATATTATTTCATATTCGTTATTACAAAAAACAGGTGATAAAATAATTGATTCGAAGAATTACAAGTGCGATTATCAAAAAGTAAATGGTTATTGGATTCCTAAAAAAACTGTTATGCAGCGTCGACTTGATTCAAATTCACGATGTTTTACCGAAATAATAGATTGGGTGTCAAATGAAATTAATGTTATAATTCCTGATAATTTTTTTTCCCTGCAACGACTAGGTATTCATCGTGGTGACACAGTTTATGATGAACGTACACAAGAGTCAACTATAATTAATAGCGATGATTTTCCATCATTGCCACAACAACTCAAATCAGAGATTAGACGTATCTCATATTCGCGTTTGTTTATTATTTTTTGTGGCATTATTCTTATTGTGGTTTCCATTTTCATGAAATGGCGGCAATGGAGTAAATCCAAAACCAAGAGAGAGCAAACCAATGAATAATTGTCGATTTTCTTTTTTCTTACCGATTTTAGCGTGTTTTGTGGGAATAATGTTTTGTGTTGTTATTTTACATAGCAGAAATCAACAACATATTTCGTCTTCCGCAAATCTTGCCCCGCAATGTGCTCATTGGGCGATTTTTCGGACGGCACAACTTCTTGGGATTCCAACGGGACCAAACGCAATACAGCGGTTGTTGCCCAATCAACCGAAAGGTCATACGTTAGTCCAAATTGTTGAAACACTTGCAAAAATCGGTGTTAATGCTGAAGGGTATCGTGATAATTGGGATTCGCTTACAAAAATATCATTTCCTTGCATTGCTCATTTAAAAAATCCGGATCATTATATTGTTGTTTCAGAAATTGAACCGGAACAAGGTTATGTTCATATTTTTGACGATGCCGGAAATCGAACCCGCCAAAAACGTGAAACATTTGAAAAACGTTGGACGGGTTATACGTTACATATTGAAAAAGATAAATCGTTTTTTAATTCAAAAATGGATGATTCTATTCCGCGAGCGGTTTTTGATCATCTGATTCTTGACAAAGGCGATATTCCTGCTGTCGGCGAACCAATAGAATTTGTGTTTCCGGTTTCTAATACGGGAACAGCCGATCTTGTTATTGAAGATGTGAAGGTCAATTGCGGTTGTCTTAAAAGTGAAAAACCGGAACATCCAATTCCACCTGGTAAAAGCGATGTTATCAAATTGTTTTATTCCATTGAACCGAAACGCGGAGTCTTTACACAAACCGCCGCGATCAAAACGAATGATCCCCAATATCCGGTAGTTGTCATTTCCGCGTGTGGTTTTACCGGAGTTGATGTTCGTATTGAACCGTCACGGATTTTTCTTGATCGTCTTTTTGTTGGACGAAAAACGGTCTATCGTTGTTTTGTCCGTTACACCGGAGAATGGAATGATTTTCAAGTCGAAGTTGAATCTGCCGATTTGACCGGAATAAAACTCGTTCAACACGAATGTTTGCCGCTTGACAAAACCAATTTTTCCAATTCGCAAATTTTATCCAACACAAAAATATCTCAATCAGTTGCAAAAAATAACCGCCTTCTCGAATTGACCTTTGAACCGACCGGTAATATTTCAGAAAAGATTAGCGGAACAGTTAAACTCAAAACCAACGTATCCGGTTACGAACACTTTACGCTCAATGTTTCTGGAACAATTGAATTACCGATACGAATATTTCCGAATGTTATTGACTTAAAAGAGGACAAAGAACATACGGTTACACTTATCTCGCTTGTTGATAAACCATTTAGTATTGCCGGTGTTGATTGTGATCCGGTAATTACATGCCAGTATGGTACATCAATGAAAAATGAACAACAATTACATCTTGTCAAAAACGGTGTTCTCAAATCCAACAATTTTGTAATACATTGTCAATTGGACAAAGAACAATCGACAATTAGTATTCCGCTGACACTTCTTGCCGATGTTCCATGAAAGATGTATCAGAAATTAAAGTATTGAAAACAAAGCGTTCTATTGCTGATTATATTTGTATTATTATTCTTATTGTACAAACGATATTACTGGCATGGAGCGGTTACGTTCATTCGCCGACCCATCTTGAAGTGTTTCATCTTCCGGCAGGTTTGAGTCATTGGGAACTCAATCGTTATGATCTCTTTCGGGTCAATCCGCCATTGATTCGTAAAATGGCGGCATTGCCAATGTTTCTTACTTCACACGAAAGCAATTACAGTTCTTACAACTCTAATCCATTTTTCCGCGCAGAATATGGTGTTGGACTTGACACGATGCACGCTAATGGAACACGTTTTGTTTGGCTTGTAACGTTGGCACGTTGGGCTTGTATTCCGTTTATCTTGCTTGGAAGTTGGATTTGTTTTATTTGGGCAAAAGAACTTTACGGTGATGTTGCAGGAATGATTGCAATGTTACTTTGGTCGTTTTGTCCTTATGTTCTTGCTCAAGGAAGTCTGATAACTCCCGATGCTCATGCGGCGGCGCTTGGTGTTACTGCAATGTTTTTGTTTTGGAAATGGTTAAAAAAACCAACGTATTGGACGGCATTGTTTGTTGGAGTTGTTTTGGGGATTGCGGAACTTTCTAAATTTACTCTTCTCGTTTTTTATCCGCTCGTTTTCATTCTTTGGCTGATCGTCAGATTTCCATTACAAAAAAACATGATCTTGAAAGAATCGGTAATAATTTTTTTGATTATCATAACGAGTATTTTTGCGATCAATTTTGGTTACGATTTTGAGGGAACATTCAAACCTCTTGGCGGCTATAGATTTCAAACGAAAATATTAACAGAACACAATTCAATAAAAGACGTCCCGCTCGAAGGCAGTAATCGTTTTGCTGGAACTTGGCTTGCCGCTATTCCTGTACCGTTACCATCGAATTTTGTTTCGGGAATTGATCTGCAAAGAAAAGACGTAGAAACCGGTATTTTTTCCTACTTGAACGGTGAATGGAAAATCGGCGGTTGGCGATACTTTTATCTCGAATCAATATTGATCAAATTGCCGCTTGGAACATTAATATTGGTCGGTTTGAGTGCGGTTATAACAATGATGAATATTCAATACAGAAAAAAATGGCGGGATGAACTTTTTTTGTTATTGCCGGCTTTTACAATACTTTTCATTTTTTCAATACAAACAGGTATTGGTCTTCATTCTCGTTACCTAATGCCGTTGTTACCGTTTTTATTTATCTGGACAAGCAAGACGGCGGTATTATTTCAAAATTACCAAAGAAAGTTTTGTTCTATTGTTGTTGCTCTTTTAATTTGGTCGATTGGAAGCACGTTATATTATTTTCCGCATGAAATTACTTACAGTAATGAATTATTCGGCGGTTCTAAAAATATCTATAAATATCTTGCTAAAAGTGATTCTTCGTGGGGACAAGACTTATTGTTTCTCAAAAAGTGGTTAGACAAACATCCTGAAGTTACAGAAATACGCATTGCTCATTGTGGACCTTTTGATCCGCGATTGGTTGGTTTGGAATTTACAACGCCGCCGTTAGGTTTTAATGGACAAAAACGACAAAAAGAATTGTCTCATGAATCATTGGGACCGCAATCGGGTTGGTATGCGATTGATGTTTGTTTTTTACTTGGCGGTGAACCGTTATCAGCGGCAGACGGCAAAGGCGGCTGGATAGAACCATCAGGTATTCCCGGATATGATCTCTCTTATTTTCAAAATTTTACACCAATTGCCAGAGCCGGATATTCCATTTACATTTACCATGTTACGTTAGAAGACGCCAATCGTGTACGGCGTGAAATGGGATTGCCGGAAATTGAATGAAAGATAAAAAATGAGATTTAGTTGTATCAAAAAATTATTGAAAAAGAAGGGTATTTTACTATTGGCCTGTTTCTGGTTAATCGGTATTGGTATTATTGCCGGACGATGTTGTTACGATTTGAAAACTTATTTTTTAGGCGATACTTTGGTTTATCGTTTTGTATCACAAAGCGGTTATGATTATT
>JAIRLW010000411.1 GCA_031259095.1 Planctomycetaceae bacterium
TAGATATTGTATCTTTGGCTACTGAGGTTGTTTTAAACAATCGTTAAGAAAATTAGGTGGAAATGAGGTTATTTGTCCAATATTCATACGTGTAAAAAATATTCCACTGATATATTACGGAATTTCTAATACTGATTTTTGGGAATCTCTAAAAATATCATTTGCCAAAAGATTTTTAAATTTGTCCCATTAGTCCCTAATGTCCCCATCGTCCCTAATGTCTCTATCATTCCTAAAGTCTCTAAAAAGGGACTTTAGGAACAATGAGGACATTAGGGATACGAAAATGATGTTTCTATTTTCTATTTTCTATTTTTAATTTGGTTCTAATGTTGTTTTAATAATTTCATATCCGGCGTTGATCGCTTCATTGCGTAAGGCTTCGGAGACGGTGATCGTTTCCAGATGGAGCGTGTCACGAATCCAAGCAACACGGAAATTTTTCGGATCCGGTCGTCCCAACGTTTGCCATGCGGCATTGATAATTTCCGCTTCGGTTTGGTAATCAAGCGGTATCATCGCGGCAGAAACATGATTGGCAGTCATCGCATTCATCCGTGTTTTTTTCCAATCAATTTCCCGCAGCGCCGAACTCAAACAAAATTCCGCCATACCAATCCCATTGGCATTCCCTCCAGTTTCCGGCGTTAAACCCAGAACAGCAATACAATGAACAACCGGTTTTTCACCTTGCACCGCTTTATGGTCGTCGAATTTACGTCCGACAATATTGGAATCAAAACCGGTACCGCTGATATTTTTACCAATCTGTTCAATCAAAAGGAGATCAATTTCTTGAAACGGTAATCGCGGCATCAACGTTTTGGCGAGACGGAGAAGTTTTTCTTCTTCGGCGACAAGGTCCGGCGTCGGAATCACTTTGAGTACGGCAGTCTGACTTTCGCCGTTTTCGACAATACCAAGTCCGCCGAGTAAAGATATTTTTTGTATTAAAAATTCTGCAACTTGGCGGATGACCGCTGAAAATCGGTCATTAGAAATCGCACGATGATAAATTCCCGCTCCATCGGCATTGCCGAGACCAATCATTAACATCTTGAGTAAACCGCTTTCAATAGAACCCGTGAATCTTGTGTGAGATTTGATCCGGTTCACAAGGAAAACATGATCCGCATCGAATGCGGTTCGATCAAAGTGTACGGGAATACGGTCGGAATAAACCGCGTCGGCGGAACTGATTTGAAGTTCGCCGAGAATAATTGTTTCCATTGAAGATCGAATCGGACACCCCAACACGGATTCTGTTAATCCGTAATCAAAAAGAAGTTGACATTGTGATTCCGCTGTTCCTCCGGCATGAGAACCCATTGCGGGAACAATAAACGGTTTAAGATCGGATTCGCGGAAATGATCAACAACACCGCGCATAATCGGTACAATATTACGGATCCCGCGGCTACTTGCCGTAACAGCAACCGTTTGTCCTTTTTGAACCGAAAGACAAAGCCGTTGCATTTCTAATCGTGTTTCAGTGTAAGGATCGGCAATGGATGGTTGGTCAAATCGCTGATGAAATTGAAAAGTATGGAGATTCATTCAAAAAATTGTTCAATGTTTTAGAATTTTGGGACGTCTAAAAATTCGTTTTTTAACCGCCGCATTTTATGAAAAATCAACATCATTTGTCCCATTAGTCCCTATCGTCCCATTAGTCCCTATTGTCCCATTAGTCCCTATTGTCCCTATTGTCCCTAAAGTCCCTTTTTCTAGGGATGATAGAGATTAATGGGAAAAATTTAAAAAGGTTTTAAAAAATAGACAGTTACTTTTTTCATAAGTGATTTGGAGTGAAGCCGTGTTTTTTTAGAATTTTCCTGCCTTGATTGGAAATCAGAAAATCTGAAAAACGGCGTACCTGTTTATCGTACAACGTTGTATTCAAAGAAATTAACGCTACTTGAATCACGCGATGTTCGTTTTTAACGGGTTCGGTTTGTTCTTCTGATTTTTTGTCCGCAAGGGGCGATCCCGGAAGAACAATTTTTTCGGCAAAAATTTTTTCCGTGTACAATTCTTTATTCATTTCTTCGATCAGTTTGGTGATTTCATCAATATTCCATTGTTGTTTTGCCTGATCAAAACGTTTTTCATAACGTTTATAATATTCGTCCGCATATTTTGTGTGAAGATAAGTTCGGAGATTTACGGCATCCCAAACCAATGCGGCGTCAATTTCCTCATTTTCTAAGGCTTCTAAAAGATCGTATTGAGATTCAAATTGTCGTACCAATTCTTCTTGAAGACGGATTGTTTTTGAATCTTCCGAATAACCGGACAGAATATCCCGCGCCGCAAGCCCGGAACCGTCTTTTGAAGGACATGTGATTCCTAATTGTAACTGTTTTTCAAAAACGTCATGAACCGAATAAAGTTGTTGGGGATTATTTTTTGGTACGCAAAGCGTCATGGTCAAAAAACAAAACGGATATTCATAGGTCGCCAACAAAAAAGATTTAAGCCGATCAATTTCAAGTGCGGAATCTGTCAAATAAATATCGTCGGATCGATTATTGGAAAGTTTCTCAATCAGGGAATCAATCGCCGGATCAAGAACAACTTGATCGGTTTGAGAATAATTCTGATTTTTCGGACGATTTTTCCACAGAGGCGGCGTTTGGGTTGAAGCGCCGGACGATGGCTGATCGGATGACGGCGTATCCTTTTGTTTTGGTAACGAAATTGGAATCAGTACGGTTTGTATGCCGTAAATTTGTTGAAACGCTTTGGTTTCTTCCTGCATCACATGCCAAAACGTTTCACTGCAATACAAATTTAAAACAACCGTTTCCTTTTTGCTCCAACAACCGACGGTAACGGTAATCAAGAGCAATACGGTTAAAAGAAAATAAAAAGGATATTTTTTCATCATTCAATCATCAACAAAAATTGTTGCCTTAATATTGGTCCCATTATCCCCTATCCCTTTTTGAAAATCGTTTTTTTTGAAGAGATGAAAGTGATCGGTGACGAGTGTGCACAAGTTCTCCGTCTATTTTTTTTGACAATGAAAAAAACTTCGGCATAATTCTTGAAAGTCGGAAAACTTTTCGATAATACTTGTTGTATAAAATTGTTTTCTTGAAAAAGCCCCACAATCGTTCTATCGGATTTAAGTTCGGGCTCTACGCCGGTAAAAAAGGCAAACGGATATTCTTATGTTTCTTCAACCATTTCTTCACCAACCTTGACTTGTCATAAGCGGCGTTGTCCACAAAAAGATGAATTGTTTTTTGACGATAAAATTTTAATATCTTTTGTAACAATCGTAAGACCGATTGAGCATTCACCGAATTCGTAA
>JAIRLW010000423.1 GCA_031259095.1 Planctomycetaceae bacterium
CCAAAACGAATCCCTTTGAGTTGCCCCTGCTCAATACGCGGCGAAACAACACTAAACCGCCCTGCCCCGCGACCCAAACGACCCAACGAATCCGCAATAACTTCAATACCGCAAAATCGTACCGGATTATCATACCATTGGTGAAACAGTGAGTGTTCAACAGAATTTTGTTGGGAAAAATAAAACGATTCCGAGAATGTTATTTCGGCAGAGTTGGTATTGGGGATTGTCGGGGATTCGGGATTTTGAAGCGTGTATCCAATAAACTCAATCCCCGATTGAACCAACTGACTCGCCTGAATCTCATCACCGCGATACAATGCCGCTTCGTATTCGGTAGTCAACAACGCAAGCAATGACAACGAACCCACCGCAAGCATGGCAATAATAATACTCACAATAAACAAAATCATTTTGAAGCAGTTGAGAGTTGAAAGCGGATAGCGGAAAGTGGATAGTTGAGAGTTGATAGTGAAAAGTTGAGAGTTGATAGTGGAAAATGTCGCAAGCGGAATGATTGCCGTCTGGACTGTAATCCGCTTGCGACACTATCAACTCTCCACTATCCATTATCAACTATTCACTCTCCATTATCAACTATTCACTATCCACTACTCACTATCAACTCTCCACTATCAACTACTTCCCTAATCTCCTAACTCTGTGAGAACCGCTCCGGCGTAATAAATACTGTTGAACAGAAAATTGAATGAGGCGTGCGGTTGTCCCCGAAACGTAATTTCGGGACCAAAGAGCAAAACTTTGCCTTTCCCAAGATCAGCTTCAACAACAGTGATCGTGCCGTTCAAGTAATGCTGTCCCCACGCCCAACCGCTTCGCAACGGTTCCGCATTGGGAAACCACGCTACCGCGTTAACGCCCTTGAGTTTAGCGTCGGGCAGCAAACGGAATACCGGACTGTTTCGGTACAGAATGTCCAAGTCCTCCGTAATTCCATAAGCAATCGGTGTTGTGTTGTCCACTTTGGTACGCAACACCGAACCGGGAATATAAAATTTGTCGGAAGACAACCTTCTTCCGTTACCGTCCGGCGTGATTTCCGCCAAAGCGTCCGTAACCGGTAAACCTAAATGTTGCGCCAAACCCGTCGAACTGCCAATCGTAATCAAAACACCGCCTTCCTCGACAAACTGACGTAATTGCGGTACGGTTTTGTCTTTGGTGATATTTCCGACACGGTTTTTATATTCTTCAGGAACGTTGTTCGAAGCGAACCCGCCTTGACGAGCAACATTTTGCGGTGTTGCTCTTGGAGAGGTTCTCGAAGTTGCCCGCGGAGTTGTTGGTGAAGTTCCTTGCGGAGTTTCTTGTGAAGTTCCTTGCGGAGTTGCTTGCGGAGTTGCCGAAGCGGGTTCGTCAATATTCCGGCTGACCGTTCCTTGACGGAAATCACCTTGCGGAGTTGCTCCCGGCGGAAGAATCAAAACATCGTATTTACTTTTCAAATTTCCGGCGTCCAATGTGGGAGCGTAAACAACTTCAAACGAAGGAAACGGAAATGCCTGTTCAAACAGCCATCGTATCCAACCCGAATCCATCGAACCGCCGTAACGATCCCATAACCCAACACGCACCGGACGAAGTTTAAAAGCATTCCCTTGCGGTTTTGCGGTTAATGTGTCAAAATCCAAGCCTAGTTCTTCCGCAAGTTTTTGCAACACGGGACGAGTTGACGGTTTCGCGGGAATATAAATCGTACCAACCGGATACGTTTTATTATTGGCGTCAAGCGGAGCAGTTAACCAATAAACCTCTTCACCGGTTCCGAGCAATTGTGTTGTACCGACAAAGGAATCGTTAACCTGATGACTAAGCAAATAACCGGCAGGTTTTTCTGCTTCAGCAATTTTGCCGACCGGAGGTTTGAGCAACCCCGGTATTTTCTCAAATTTTTCAAACGCATCATCGAACCCGTCCAGAATACGGTCAAACTCTACGCCCATCTGAAACGCCAATGTATATCCGGCAACATCGTAAGGTGCTTTGGGCGGACCGCCGGGGTATTGAAAATCATTCGGGTGATCCTGCGGTTCGAGCATGTCACGCAAATGCGGACGGAATGCTTGAGCGGCTTTGATTACATAAGAACCCGCCGGATAATTTTTTCCCGCAACTTCAAATTCCTTTGTTGCACGATGCACATCAACACCGGCTTTCAAAAGAGCGTTGACAAATTTAGTTGCGGTTAAGAAGTCCGGTTGGTTTGAAGGAATAATATAACCGCGCGGATCACGGGTTTCGGGTGTGTGCAGTTTTTCCCAAAATTCGTATGGAATGCCGCGGCTTCGACCGCGTGTGTCCACCGGCGGTTGATAATTCGAGTCTTTCTTCCGTTGTTCTGCGAGATATTTTGCGTATTCGGCTTCCAAGACCGCAACACGTTTAGGAGTTAATGTCCAATAATCCTGATTACCGCGTTCGATAGAATTTTTTCCTGCCCGATAGATTCGGAACAAAAAATCTTCACGCAATTTGGCGGCAAGATCAAGAATCGCACGTTCACCGGTAATAATGTACTCAATACTTTGGCGAAAATGCCATTCCTGTTTGGGACCAATCGGCAACGGCTGATCACCGGCAGGAAGCAGTTTTGACGAAATTAACGGAACACTGATAGGAGTCGGGTTACCGATGATTTCCGACAACAACCCGATTTGGTTATGAAAACTGGTTGTTGTTCGGTCGCCGCCGTTAAACCAAGTGGAGTAAGACGCTGCATTCCGCATCACCGCACCCGGTTTGCCTTCGGCAAGATAACGGTGATGAATCGCCGAACCGACCAAATCAATACCAATAAAAACCAACGGATCATTATTGTAATTGAATGGATCGCGGAACGGCGACATAAACAATACCGCTCCGGCGGGACCGGATTGATGTTGATTCCACATAATTTGCGGAATCCATTCAATATACATTAGCCGGTTAATAATTTCCGTTTCGCGTTGGTTGGCAATATATGAATCGCGGTTGTTGTCATGTCCCACGTATTTTTGATACAAACGCGGAATAGACAAATTACGTTTTTTCGGATCACTTTCTTTCATGTACCAATCCGACACCAAATCCATTCCATCCGGATTGGCGGGAACCAGCAACAGGATAACATTATCGAGAATCCGTAACGTTTCAGGATCATCACGGCTGACCAGATCATAAGCCTCAATAAAAAGGGCTTGTGAATTTACTGTTTCGGTGGCGTGAAGTCCGCCGTCAATCCAGACAACCGTTTTTCCTTCCGCCGCCAACTTATGAGCTTCATCGTCGGTCAGACCTTCGGCTTTGGCAAGACGTACAGAAATTTCCTGATAACGTTTCAAATTTTTGTGATTTTCCGGCGAAGTGATGATTGCGATTTTCAGACTTCGCCCTTCCGGTGTTGTTCCGGCGTCAACAATTTTGATACGGTCGGATTCTTTTGCCAGTTTGTTCCAATAATCGATGAGTTGGGTGTAATTGGCAAGAAAATAATCATCCCCGACCGTGTATTCTCCGAATTTCGGTTCCGATATTTTTTCCGCACCGTACAAAGTATGACCGGCTGCAAGAACGAATACAAGCAGCAAAGTCAGTGTAATGTGTTTCAAAATAGTGTGTTTCATGTTTGTTTTCCTTTAAGGTTGGAAGTGTTCATTTTAGTTTCAATCAGTTAAAGCCGGAACTTCCGGTTTTATTTGATTGAAGTTTGTTTTTGGCGGTTGTTTCAGCAATTTTGAAGGTTGGGCTTGAAGATTGGGGAATTGATTACAAAGTTATTTCGGAAACTTAATTAACCGCCGGTTCGCCGGAAGTTTTGTATTGAACCGGTTGATAGGGTATTATCCTCCTTGTGTGTTAGAGTTACGGTTTGTGTTATTAACGTTTATGTAATTCATGTTTTTTCTTGCAATAAAACATGAGTTGTTTTTTGTCATGTTTTCGGAAGGTCAATCGGCAGAATTTCGTTTTCTGTTTTTGCGATCATTACGGCAACACATGTATCTCCGTAAACATTAACTGCGGTACGCAACATATCGAGGATTCGATCCACGCCGATAACCAAGCCGATTCCTTCCAACGGCAACCCTACAACATTGAGGATCAGGCTCATCATTACGAGAGCCGCCATCGGTACTCCCGCCGATCCGATAGCACAAAGGAGCGACGTAAACGCAATTAGTAACAATTGCGGGAATGTCAGGGAAATTCCATAAGCCTGCGCAATGAAAATGACCGCAACACATTCCAATAACGCCGCTCCATCCATATTGATTGCCGAACCGAGCGGAATCGTGAGATTCGTAACCTTCGGCGATATTCCGTCTTTATGTTCCACCGCGTACAGTGTTGCGGGCAATGCCGCACCGGATGAAGCGGTTGAAAA
>JAIRLW010000460.1 GCA_031259095.1 Planctomycetaceae bacterium
ATGCCGATGAATCTCAGAACGGAATCACTCCAAAAGATGCCGGCAGCCAACGCGGTAACGATGCTTTTTTTGGATCGCCGGGAACGTGATTTTTCTGATCCTGACGAATTGTTGCAAAAAATTCATCAGGAAACGGAATGGATTAAGCGGACGGAACAAAAACATTTTTTGTTACTGACTCTGAGCATACGAGATCGATTACCCGGCGGAATTAGTTGGGAGTTAAAATCACAAAAATGTCAGGCAACGGCGGTATTGTCTAATTTAGGCAAAGTTTTTGAATTATTACCGTTTATGCGCCGTCATGACGGACGTTTTTTTGTCGGCAACGCCGTTTTGGAAGAAATTGACGCCACACCGCCGATTCGTCCCGGAACGCTTGTTTCTTTTTCCACGCTCACCTACGCGAATCGGTTGCGTCTGATTTTACGTTACGACGCAAAAAATATGACCGCCGAACAAGCCAATGATTTGTTGCAAATTTTCTTTTCGTTCATGAAATCAGAACCGGTTACGTAACCTTTCAGGAGAAGGGATTGTAACTGTCTCTTTTGTTCTTACCATAATCTGCAGCCCCGACAGCGGCGTTAGGATGATAGCCCGTCCCAACGGAGCGGGTAACGAATAATAACAACCCAGCCCTGTAAGGGCGGCAAGATATTAGTAATATTATTCGTCTTAATTTCACAAAAAATAATCAACCATTTTACATCATACCATATCTGGCCGCCCTTTCAGGGCGTAAGGAAAACGCTGTTTCATGTTGCATTAATTATTGAAAAACACAATATCCCTACTCAATTAGGCATCTCTAATCTGCTTAGTTTTGCGAACTGCCTAATCAGGAAATTTTAGAAATTTCCTTGAAAAACCGAGACAAACCGTTCATTTTGTTCGGAAATCAATCGTAACAAATATCGTCCGTATTCGTTATTCATTTTTTGTGCGATTTTTTCGACTTGTTCGGCGTTAACGAAACCTTCCCGTAACGCCACTTCTTCCGGCGACGCAATCATCAATCCCTGACGTTCCTGAAGAGTTTGTACGAAAACAGATGCTTGGAGTAACGATTCCGGCGTTCCGGTGTCAAGCCATGCAAAACCGCGACCAAAAAATTCGACATGGAGTTCGCCCTGTTCGAGATAGATTCGGTTCAAATCCGTGATTTCCAACTCGCCACGCGCCGACGGCTTCAGCGACGCCGCAAAATCAAGAACACGATTATCGTAAAAATAAAGTCCGGTTACCGCTAATTGTGATTTTGGATTTTTTGGTTTTTCCTCAATCGAAACCGCTTTACCGGACACGTCCATTTCGACAACGCCAAAACGTTCAGGATCACGAACCTGATACGCAAAAACCGACGCGCCTCGTTCTCGATTTCCGGCATGTTGAAGAAGTTTACGAAAACTGCGTCCGTAGAAAATGTTGTCGCCAAGAACCAACGCAACACGATCATTGCCGACAAATTTTCGTCCAATAATAAACGCGTGCGCCAAACCTTCCGGTTTGGGGTGTTCGGCGAACTCAAAGCGTACACCCCACTGCGAACCGTCCCGAAGTAAATACTGAAAATGCGGTAAATCTTGCGGTGTTGAAATAATCAGTATTTCACGGATTCCGGCAAGCATTAACACCGAAAGCGGATAATAAATCATCGGTTTGTCGAAAACCGGTAACAGTTGTTTACTGACTCCAAGCGTAATCGGATGAAGCCGCGAACCGGCGCCGCCGGCAAGAATAATTCCTTTAAGTTGTTGCGTCATTTAACGTATCATTGGGTTTGTGTGATGATGTTATTGTTGTTGTTGTTGTTGTTGTTGCTTGACTGTCAGACAACTCAACCAATCAACAAAATCTCCGGTAAACAAAAAATGATACGGAAATCGTAAAATATCTTTCAGTGAAATAATCCGAAATTCACGGAATGCAAACAACGTGTTGGAACAAAGGGCTTTTATCTTGTTCCAACCGTGTAACTCGTTTCGGATCGATAAACGTTCCGCATAAATAGTTTCGTTAATTGCTCCCCGCGCCGTTTTGTAATACCGTTTGCCCGAATAGAGATAAATGTTCCGATAAAGTTCGGCATAACGCCGGATCGTTTGATACGTTATATTTTTTGAAACGTTGGAATCGTGTTTCCGGTAAACGCATGTTGTACGGTTGATATAGGCGGCTTGACCTTTCAATGTCAAAATCAATCGTAACGCCCGGTCAACAAAAACGGTATCAATAAACCACGCCGGAAATTCAACATATTCCCGACGGAGCAAAATACTATGAGTCGGAATCCAAAACAGAAACGGCTGATACATCTCCTCAATTCCAAAATATCGTACTGAATCATCATCGACAGGAAGTTCCAAATGACCGGGAACCAATTTGTCGCGGTCTTGATAATAAAGTTGACTCGCCGTACTGCAAAATACGCATTCCTCATGCGATTCCATAAAATCAACCTGTAATTGTAACTTATTCGGATCCGTCCAGTAATCGTCTCCATCAAGTAAGGCAATGTATTTCCCCCGACATTCGAGCATTGTTTTCATGAAATTCGCGTTCAATCCCATGTTGTTTTCGTTGCGCCGAAACCGAATGATTTCAGGATAACGTTCCGCGTAGTCCTGAATCAAATCGGCTGTCCGGTCTTGCGAAGCGTCATCCGCAATCACATATTCAAAACTAAAATTAGTTTTCTGCATCAATACGCCGTCCATCGTTTGCCGAATGTACGGTTCCGCATTGTAAGTCGTCGTGCATACACTGACCAGCGGTTGAGATTGCAACGTCACAGCAGAAGACATCATTTCACAGTAAAAATATTTTGGGAACTCTAAAAACTCATTTTTTGATTGACCGAAATCGACTAAAATCGATTTTAGTCGATTTTAGGGACAGAAGGGAATCATTCTGTGATTAAAGGAGAGCCAAACGGCAGGCAATACCAATTGCCGTCCGAACACAGGGGCAAGCCGGCTATCGCCGACGCTATTAACTAAAAAATTTCAGGCGAAACATCATCTACCTAATTTCTACTAATTTAATCCAGCGCGGGGTAAACTTCGCCGCTAACAAATTAGTGTAATCTCATTCCGGGTTTGGCTCCGTTGTCCGGTGAAAGCAAGAATATTTCGTGACCGGCAACTCCGGCATTGCCCGAACCTGCGGCAACAATCATCGCTTCACTCGTTCCAAATTTCATTTGACGCGGCTCCAAATTGGCAACACAAACAACCAAACGACCAATCAGTTTTTCCGGTTCATAAGCCGCTTTGATACCCGCAAAAACGTTGCGAAATTCTCCGCCGCCTAATGAAAGTTTCAAACGTAACAGTTTACGCGCTTCTTTCACCTCCGACGCTTCAACAATTCGGGCAATCCGAAGATCAACCTTTGTAAAATCGTCGATAGAAATTTTTGTTTCAAGAAGCGGTTCCGCTGTAAGCGAATCGCCGGAATCTTCAACACTGTTACCAACGCCAACGCCAACACTGTTATTACCGCTTGCCGAAGGAACAGCGTTTTCCTGTTTGCTCTCTTCGATAATTTTAGTAATACCCGATTTTTCAACCCGTGTCATTAAATGTTTATAAGGATTAACTTGAGTTCCTAGTAAATGTTCTTTTGAAAGACCCCAATGATCAATCTTGCAATTAAGCAATTCCTCGACTTGTGTTTTCAACTTCGGTAAAACCGGAGCAAGGTAAACAATAATCTGACGGAATAAATTGAGTCCAATCGTACAAATATCACGCAAATCGGTTTTTCGGGCAGGGTCTAGTTTGATCGTCCACGGCGCGGCGTCTTCGATAAACTTGTTTGCCCGATTACCACATTCCATAATAAGCCGAATCGCCTTGCCGTAATCGCCGTTTTCATAGGCTTCCGCAATTTCATCACCCAACATCGCCGCCTGTTCAAACAAACCGTTGTCGTCGGGATAATAATCCGAAAGTCCGGTGTGAACCGCAAATTTCGCTGTTCGGGACGCTAAATTAACCACGTTACCGACTAAATCCGCATTGACTTTACTTTCAAGTTCCTCGAAATTCAAATCCATGTCGTCCACACGGCTGGACAATTTCGAAGCGTAAAAATAACGCATGTAAGACGGATCAAGATACTTCAAATAGGTTGACGCCAAAATAAAGGTCCCGCGGCGTTTTGCCATCTTTTCGCCATTGACCGTTAAAAAACCGTGAATATGAATTTTTTTCGGTAATGTAAATTCCGCCGTTTTGAGCATCGTGGGCCAAAATAAGGTGTGAAAATAAGTAATGTCCTTGCCGATAAAATGATGAATTTCCGTTGCGGGATTTTTCCACCAATCCGCGAAATCATGTCCTTTACGTTTGCACCACTCCCAAGTGGACGCCATGTAACCGGTGGGCGCGTCAAACCAAACATACCAATAATTCCCCGGCGAATCGGGAATTTCAAAACCAAAATACGGCTCCGGTCTCGAAACATCCCATAAATGTAACGGTTCGCCCAAAAATTGACCGGAAAGATAATTTTCAATTTCCGGCTGCAACGCGCCGGAATGAACCCATTGATTAAGAAATTGATGTTCAATTTCAATATTAACAAAAAGATGTTTCGATTTCCGAATTTCCGGTACCGTTCCGGTAATGGTACTGACCGGATCGGTTAAATCCGCCGGAGAATAATGGGCGCCGCAGGCTTCACAGTTGTCGCCGTATTGATATTTCTTGCCGCATTTCGGACACGTTCCCTTGACAAACCGGTCGGCAAGAAATGTTTTCGCTTCGACGTCGTAAAGTTGTTCGATTTCCTTTTCTTCAACCATGCCGGCTTTTCGGATTGCCGACCAAATTTCGTTACAAAGCGTCCGGTTTTCCTCGCAATGCGTACTGCCGTAATTGTCAAACTCAATACCAAAACCGTTAAAATCCCGTAAATGAGCAACATTCATCAATCCAATGATTTCTTCTTCGTTCCGTCCTTCGGCTCTGGCACGCAACATCATGGTCGTTCCATGCGTATCGTCCGCACAAATATAAACGCAATCATTGCCGTACAATTTCTGGAAACGAACCCAAATATCCGTCTGAATGTACTCCACAAGATGACCAATATGAATATGTCCATTGGCATACGGCAACGCACTCGTTACTAAAATTTTACGTTTCATAGATCAGTTTTTGTAAAAAAAAGGTAAAGAACTTTAAGGTTTATTCCAAAAAACAACAGCCGGAAAAATCAATGACGTTGTTACCGTTCCGTGCTTTTGTTTTTGGACATTGCCCAATTTTGCGCGAATGTTCAAAGTGATTGTAAATCTAATAGGCAAAAAGTCAACCTGTTATGCGATCAGGTTGACTATCTTTTGTCCCGAACATTTTTTCAGTGATGGGACAACATTTTCCCATGATCAACTGCTAAAAACTTATTTTTTGATCGACCGAAATCGATTTCAGTCGAAGTTTTTAGAGTTATCTTCAGAGATTCCCTATTGTTGTTGTGCGAGTTCGGCGAAGAATCGTGCGGAAGCCAAAATACCGGAATGGAAACTTGTCAGCGAAAATTTTTCGTTTGGCGAATGTAACGCATCGTCATCTTGTCCCCAGCCGACAAGCAGAACTTCCGCCTTCAAAACACGTTGAAATTCCGCAACAACCGGAATAGAACCGCCTTCACGGGTAAACACCGGTGAACAGTTAAATGTTTTTTCAAGAGCGTTTGACATGGGAACCGTAAACTTGCTGGTATCAAGGTCTAATCTCATTCCAGGCGCTCCATGTTGTACCTCCAGTTTCCACGTAATTCCCGGCGGAATTTGTGAAGCGATAAATTTTCGTACAGAATCGGCAATTGTGTGCGGATTTTGGTTCGGAACCAAACGGCAGGTAAATTTTGCGGAGGCTTTACTCGGAATAATCGTTTTCGATCCTTCACCCTGATAACCCGACGTTAAACCGTTAATGTCAAAAGTTGGTCTTGCCCAGCGACGCTCGTTGGTCGAAAAACCGGTCTCGCCGAAACCTTGCGACAAACCAATCTTTTCAAAAAAAGCGTTGTCATCGAAATCGAGATTGGCAAATTGTGTTCGCTCTCTGTCGGTCAACGGAATCACGTCGTCATAAAATCCGGGAACTTGAACAACTCCTTTTTCGTCAATAAATTGCGACAGAATTTTCGTCAGCGCAATTGCCGGATTGAACACCGAACCGCCAAAAGTTCCGCTATGTAAATCGCGGTTGGGTCCGGTCAGGAAAAGTTCAAAAGCGGTAATTCCGCGCAAACCGTAAGTAATCGTTGGTTGTCCGAATCCAAACATGCTGGTATCGCTGACCAAAACACAATCACAGGCTAATTTCTTTTGTCCTTCGTCAGAATGGAGAAAATGGTCGATTCCTTTCCCGCCGTATTCCTCTTCGCCTTCGACAATAAATTTAATTTGAAACGGTAACTTTTCACCGGATTTGATAAGCGATTCAACCGCGAAAACATGAGTCAAAAATTGACCTTTGTCGTCGGTTGCTCCTCTGGCGTAAACATTGCCGTTCCGAATGGTCGGTTCAAACGGCGGCGATTGCCAGAGTTCCATCGGATCCGGCGGTTGAACGTCGTAATGACCGTAAACCAAAACAACCGGAGCATCGGCAACTGCGGGAGTTTCGGCGTAAACCAAAGGATAGCCAATCGTTTCGATAAGTTCCGAGTGTAACCCGATTTCAAGAAAACGGTTGCGAAACCAATCGGCAGCCTTCAGAATTTCCGGCTTAAACTTTTCAAGGGTACTGATACTGGGAATACGCAAAATTTCAAACCACTTTGATTCAAAATTTTCCTTTTGCGACAAAATATAATTTTCAAATAAACTCATCGAATGACCGTAATATTTCAAAAATTGTTTATTCCCTAACGTCCCATTTGTCCCTAACGTCCCATTTTATTTTTAGGGACATTGGGGACTATTGAGACAAATGGGACAGATAATAGTAATAATTTTATTTGAACATGGGCAATTGAATTGCCGGAAGTTTTTCGGCAAAGGAACGTTCACTGGGTAATGTTTCCGCTTCGCCCTTTTGATATTGGATATACTGAATCCAACGGTTAATATCGTTGCCGTAATCTTTACCGGTAATTTTGTGAAGAGATTGCATTGCTTCGTAACGAACCGCCGGAACTTTGTCATATAACGTCTCTCCCAACTCCTGAACAATAAAAGATCGGAGCGATTTGATGTCGTCCGGTGTTTGGGGCGTTATTTTTTGCGACGGCGAAGGCGCCGTCTGAGGCAGCAACCGAATCGCCGTCAACCGAATATCTTTATCCGTATCTTTTTTGGAAGTTTCAATCAAAAGCAAGGCGAGTTCTTTCCGTGTCCCGTTATAGGTTTTACCGAGCGCCTCCAACGCTGAAAGTCGGACAAACGGATCGGAATCAGTAAGAACTTCTTTCATATACTGATCACGTTTGGGATGCGGAATTTTTGCCATCGCGTCCACCGCTTCACGACGCATGTTCGGATCAGGCGACGTCCGGTATTCCACCATTAACTGAGCCACCAAAATTTCCTTTTCGGAATCGGAAACGGTTGCGCCTTGCTGACCTTTGAATTGAATCTGTTTTTTCCGTTGATGCGGCGGTTCCAAACCGGGAATCTTATCGCTCTTCGCTTCGAAAAGCGGTAACTTCGCAATAAATTCGTTGTCAACCGCACAACCGGAAGTTGAAAACAAAATCATTCCGACAAACAACAGTAAAAAATATTTCAGCGCAGTTGTCATTGGCTTTTTTTTCTCAATAGTCGATAATATACCTATTGGCAATTTCTCAAAACTCATTTTTTGCTCGACCGAAATCGACTGAATATCGACTAAAACCGATTTTGGTCGATTTCAGCCGAAGTTTTCAGAAGTTGCCTTCTCTGTAAGAAATCGTTAGTGAACGATAACAATTTTTCAATCGGGTGACAAGATGAATTTTCACATTTTATTCCAATTACTCAAATTAGTCCGAAAAAGTTCTTTCTTTATGCTCTTTGGGACATTCTTTGGGACAATCTTTGGAACCATTGGATTTGTTTTTGCTCTTGATTATATTGAATTTAGTGAACGTGGAAAAATAAGAAAAGAAGAAGGTCGGATTGTACTGGAGGCGCAGGACGGATTGGCGTTTGAAGCGCGGGACGGTCAATATTTTGTTGTTCCACCGGATTGGCTTCTTTCCCGAACTTCCGACGAAAAATTGTTCAGACCTTATACTCAACGGGAAATCGTAGAACGGTTAAAGGAAGAGTTTCCCGAATCGCGTGGTTTTTACCTGCTTGAGACCAATCATTTTTTCGTTATCTACACCACCTCGCTTGGTTTTGCACAATGGTACGGTCAACTTCTGGAAAAACTTTATACCGGTTACAGTAGTTTTTGGAAAGAACAAGGTGTTGCATTATCGCAACCGCAATTTCCGATGATTGCGATTGTTCATTCCAATCCGTCCGGTTTTTTGCGTTATGCGCAATCGGAAGGATTTCAACTGATACGCGGACAGTGCGCGTATTACAATAAATCTTCCAACCGTGTGGTGATGTGTGATCTTTCCGGTTTGGAAACATTTCGGGAAGGCGATAAAGATCGTGCGTCATCGCGGGATATTCAGGCGTTTTTGAACCAACCCAACGCGGCAAACAATATTTCAGCGGTGATTCACGAGGCGGTTCATTTGGTCGGGTTTAGTTGCGGAATGCACACGCGGTTTGCGCCGAATCCGTTGTGGCTTTGCGAAGGGCTGGCGGTATTCCACGAAGTACCGGATTCCGGAAAAAGAGTTGGTTGGAGTCGAACCCCAAAACCAAATTTTCGACGTTTAGATACGTTAAAAATTTATTTGCAACAAAATCCTGCCGAACCGTTGAAAACAATTATCCGAAACGATGCACCGTTTAACAATGCCGCGACGGCGGCAAACAGTTACGCGACTGCGTGGGGATTGACTTATTATCTGATTAAACGCCGTCCGAAAGAATTTACCGCTTATCTGGAAAAATTGCAGAACAAAACGATTCTTTCCGAAGATTCGCCGGAAATTCGGATTCAGGATTTTGAAGAATGTTTCGGCAATAATTGGGACAAACTGCTCAAAGACTCCATCGATTATCTGAAAAAACTCTAAATAGACAACTTCTAGCGAAACCACAAAAGATTATTGTCCCATTATCTCTAAGGTCTCTAATGATCGGAACGGTTCGAGATGGTCGAAGTGGACGTTACGGAATGGGGCGAAATCGACCCCGAAACAGGAAAACCCAAAAAGTCAACTGTTTTTGTACGTGAATTATCGGGAAGGGAAAAAGACCTTTTTGAAGCGGGGTTAATTTCCGTCAAAGGGCGAAAACAAAAATTGAACTTGGACGATATGCGCGCAAGGATGGCGGTGTTGGTTTGTTGCGACGAAAACCGCAAACCTATTTTTATGCCGTCCGACGTCGAATGGTTGACAAAGAAGTCATCAAGACCATTAACGCGGATTTACAATGCGGCAAAGGAATTGAACGACTTGTCCGATGAGGACGAGGAGGAGTTACTAAAAAACTAGACGAGGATTCGCAATGGAAATTTTGGCACAATTTATCGCTTTCATTGGGAATCCCTGTTGAAGAGTTACAAGACCGAATTACAGCACGAGAATATCAGTCTTGGAAACATTACAAAATGGTAGTCGGCCCGTTTGGAATAGAACGGGCAGATTACAACACCGCAAGTATCGTAAAGGCGATTCACGAATTGGGCAACATTATTATTGCAACACAAACAAGCAACGCTCCAAGCGAACATCCGGCATTAGAGGACTTTTTGTTGCGGTTTAAGAGGATTTCCGAGGAAACGCCGGAGAAAAATCACACAGGAAATCTGGAAGTAAACAACATAAAAGCATTAAGGGAACTTCTAAAAACCATGTTTCC
>JAIRLW010000465.1 GCA_031259095.1 Planctomycetaceae bacterium
GAAACCAGTTCCGCTACTGAATTAACTGTTACTGATTCGGAAAATCCGGTGACGGTTGAAAAAACAGAAGCAGAAACGAAAACTTCTGAAGTTGGAGCAACCAATTCAAACGATAAACAATAAGTTGTAAATTTTTGAATTGAACTATTGTTGCAACCATAATCCGCGTCCTTATTGTCTCAAATGGAGATAATAGGGACGTGTTTTTTTTATCGTGAAATTTTTTTCAGATTATTTTGAAATTTTTTGGGCGGCAGTCTGGTCAATATCAGATAGGCGGTCTTTTACCCAAAGTTGCCTATCTCTGGATTATTGACATGAAATTTTATCCATTTTAACCATCTACCCATGAAGGTTAGGAAATTTTGGGATTTTTTCATTATTTTTTGATTTTCCACACGTAATGAGTATAATGCTAATCTTTTTATTTTGATGATTCTTTGTGTTTTCTGCTTAGAGTTATATTATTTGCCGATTATTTAGTTATACTATTAAATTATTCGGACACGTTTTTTCTCAAGAGCCACGTTGTTATTTCCTATGAGGTACGTTGTATGCTTTCTTTATTGCGGACGCCACTATACGATTGGCATTGCGCTCAACATGCCCAGATGGCGGAGTGGGATGGTTGGGAAATGCCCAAACAATATGTTTCAACGCTCGATGAATACGAGACAGCGCGGAAACATGTTGGTGTTGCCGATCTTTCGCATAAGGGACGGTTGGTTTTTGAAGGTCCCGGTGCGGGGCGATTTCTCAATTCTCTGCTCAGCCGTAATATCATCGACCTCAAACCGGGTCAGTTACATTACGCGCTCCTGATCAATGAACATGGCGGTATTCTGGATGATTTATTGGTTGGATATTTACTGCAGGAACATTCGGGGGCGCCGTATTATTACATTACGGTCAACGCCGCTAATCGGGAAAAGGTGATTACCTACTTCAAACGTTTTCTAACACCGGAAATAATGACCAAACCCCAAGACGAAGTTTATTTCTTTGACGAAACGAATGACCAAAGTATGATTGCGGTTCAGGGACCAAACGCGGCTGAATTATTGAAACCATTATTTCAAGCAGATATTTCAACTCTTTCCTATTATTCCGGCGTTGAAACTTCTTTTTCGTTTGGCGGACGTTGGGCGTTGGTTTCTCGAACCGGTTATGCCGGAAGGGATGGTTTTGAAATTGTTCTGGAATCATTTTTTATTGAACAATTTGTTGTTGATCTTTTTCAGCAAGGACGTATTTTCAATATTGCACCAATCGGTTTTGCCGCCATAGACATTATGCGTCAAGAGTCGGCAATACCATTTTACGGTTACGAACTGGACGAATCCATTACTCCTTTTGAAGCAAGACTCACATATGCGTTACATTTGGACGATCACGATTTTCCGGGTAACAAAATACTTCGTAACCTTAAAATGAAAACTCCCGAAAAACTACGTATCGGTCTTGAAATTTCCGGCGAATTTCCCGCATGTAACGGAGATGAAATATTTTTTGAACAACAAAAGATTGGACGGATCACCAGCGGAACATTTTCGCCGACACTTCAGAAAAATATTGCGATGGGATATGTTCCTTATGAATTTTCCCAACTCGGTCAGATACTTAATGTCAATATCCGTAATAATATAAACAATGCTGTTGTTGTACCAATGCCTTTTATAAACAGACGGAAATAGTTAATAGTGAATAGTTATGAGTGAATAGTTACGCAAGCGGATTTAACGCTTTTTAAGGAACTTCTAAAAACTTCATCTAAAAACTTCAGCAAAAAATTAGTATCTATTCAGCAGCCTTAAAGTTTTTGATTTACAGGGTTGACAGAAAATCGAAAACCAATTTTGTTTCCAATTTGTTTTTGTCATTTTTGTTTTGGCGCAGAAATTATTTCGTATCCTTTATTGATTATATTTTTGAAATTTTCAGAGATTGAGTTCCAGTCCAACACATCAACACGATATGGTAAATCGCTTTCTTCAAATGCTTCACGTAATTCACCGGTTCGGTTTATTCCGAGTTTTTCCTTGCCGACAAATACCAAATCCAAATCCGAATAATCTTTTGCCGTCCCCTTGTAACGTGAACCAAACACCCGCACTTCACAATCAGAAGCATACGTTTCAATAATATCCAAAATGATTTTTAATTCTTTATCCGAAACACAAATCATAACCGCTGCTCCAACCGATCACGAAAATCTTTTGCAAAAAAGAGAAAATCCTGCACAACAGCAAAAACATTCTCTGCCGTTTGAACATTGTGAATATGAGATGTTTCATTTCTTGCACGGTGAAACGCAAACCATGTTTCCGTATCGGTAATCAATTTATTTTCCGCCGCGCGTCTGAATAATTCTTTTCGTGTTGTTCCGTCAAGCGTGTCGGAACTGACATTTTGCTCAATCCAACGTTTCATCAATTTCCAACATAATTCGTATGTAAATTCAAAATTTTTTATCACGCCTGCCCGCAATATTTTTCGTAACTCTTCATCGGACTCTTCATAACAATGATAAACATTCAGCGCACTCTCCAACGAATTGATTGCGTTAATCAAATTACTAATATCCAATACATCGTTATTTTTAATAGTCATAAATTTTATTTTTGTTTGATTTTAATAATCTCCAAAAAATGCAACACTAATATGTTTTTGAGGGCGTCGGTGATTAGCGTGAATCATGCAAATTTCCGTCCCGTGAGGGACAAAAGACGGCTATACTCTTCACACTTTAAATTTTGGTTTTCGTAATATATCGGCGGAATATTTTTAACACGTATGAATACTGGATAAACAACCTAATTGTCCGAACTAAACAACCTCAGTAGAGACGCTTTATTATTTGCTTGTGTTTCTAATAAGGTAATAAGACCGGATTGTTTCTGTGATTTATTGCTGCGGAGGTTTTTTTGGTGAATCGTTTTGTTAAGAAAATTAGGTGTAAATGAGGTTGTTGTAAAATACATGAAAACGTATCACGTTTACTCTGAATTAAAAAATCTTGATTAAATATTCGTAC
>JAIRLW010000498.1 GCA_031259095.1 Planctomycetaceae bacterium
CTGAAGATAGTTTTGACGAATCGATTGCATAATAGTTAATAGTTTATAGTGAATAGTGAATAGTGAATAGTTACGAAAGCGGATTAAAAAACGTTTCAGTAAATAGCGCGATTGCGATACTATCACTATTCACTCATAACTATTAACTAAAAACTAAAAACTAAAAACTAACTTCCTGTGCTGCTGTAGTTTGAAGTCCATGCGCTGGAAATGGACGTAACAGTATTCATATCCGAAGACATTTGAGCTAACGCTTCTTCCATTGCGTAAAATTTATTGAGCATCATTTGCCGTTTCACATCAAGCCGTTCCTGCAAAAACGCAATACGTTCTTCGTTTTTAGCAATTTTTGTATCAAGCGTATCGCGTTCAATGTACGCGATTCCGTCATAATCCGTCAACAGGTTGGCGGCATTCATAAACGATTGCGCCCAACCGGATTTAATTGTTGTCGGTTTGCCGTCGTCTCCCAGAATTTCCTGCTCCTTGAAGAAAAATTCCTGAATCCCATCCGGGTTCGTGGCATACAACGTATCAAAAACTTCTTCATCAAACGTCAATATACCGGTTGACGAATTAACCGTTTCATCGTCAAGGCTGGAACGTATTGTAATTCCGAGTGATTGTAATGAATTAATTCCCGTTATGCCATAGACCCGTTTCAAAAGCGCATCGGAAATATTACGGTCAAACGCTCTGGCAACATGATTATTGTATAACACTTGACCTGTATTCGTTTCGACATCGTAAGCCGTATAGTCATTGAGTAGTTCACGAAATATGTTGTACTGTTCGACGAATTGATTGAGCGCCACTTTAATATCAGTACTTGATTTTTCACTGGTTACGGTAACCGGCGTGTCGGACGCTCCGGTTACCGTAATACTGACGCCGTTGACCACATTTTTGAACGTATTCGAACCGGAATGGAGAACAACTCCGCTCGAACTTTTCGCATCGCCGTAAACCAGTATTGCGTCACTGGCTTCGGTCATATTTTCCGTCGTCAAACCAAGACACGAAAGATCAATATTCATCCCAGACGCTGCGCCGGTTGTTTTACTGGAAATCGCCAAACGATAAGGCGTGTTTGTACCGTCGGCAATAATCGATGCGGAAAAATTACCTCCGGCGTCGTTGATTTTTTGGCGAATATCATCGAGTGTGTCTGTTTCAACAACTTCAATTTTGTACGTTGAACTGCCGTCAATAAGCAAATGTCCGTTTTCCGTTTTTTGGGATTGGTTTGCCGATTTGTTAATTCCCAGATCGGCGGCAAATTTTGAAACACTATCGTCAATACAGGAAAAACTGCCGCTTCCTCCTGCAAATTCTTCTAAAAGGATTCCGTCACCGGCATCGTTAATCCTCGCGTTGACGCTCACATTGGTACGATTAATTGAGTCAATCACATCGCCAAGCGTTTGATGAGTTTTTGAATCGAATGTTAACGTTTCCGATCTTCCGGCTGAATCGGTAATGGTGATTTTTCCACCCGCCAACGTAATTCCTCGTCCGCCGTTTAAGTCGGCAAGTTTGGTGGAATACGAAACAGTTTTCCGGTTCATGCTGTTACCGTCAACCTTTGACTGCGCAGCGTTAATGTTCAATCCAAACGACGAAGCAATATTCGGGCTGGTCGTTGTTGTTACGGTTGTCGGTTCGCCTTCTTCTTCTTCGGAAGGAGTTGTTGTCGTGGTTGTAACGGTTTTGTCCCGAAAAATCAGATTGGCGGTACTCTTTCCCGTAGTATCGACTAGTTGAAAACCGGTTTTCGCGTCGTTCATCCGAACAGAAATGCCGATTCCGTATTGCGGTGTTTCGCCTTCGGCAACTTCAATCTCCGCCGTTTGCAATTTATTATTCAGTACCGTAACGGCATCTTCAAATGTTTGCATTGAATCGAGTTCTTCCTGAGTGAACGCCAAAACCGCTTTATTTCCGGCACGGTCTTGAACTTCGATTTCTCCGGCGATTGCTTTGGAAAGTCCGTAACCGCCGTTGAGTGTGGATATCAGCGTGGAACTGAGACCGCCAATCAGTTGACGGGTTGTCAGAGTCCCGTCTTCACTGCTAACGGAGGCTTCATAATCTCCGTTAATCAGTCCCAATGTACGGAAAATCGGACTGATGTTTCCGCTCGGTTGTACAAAACTGGTGGTATTACTGCCTGCAGTTGTGTCCGTAAAAACAATCCGCCGTCCGTCATCGCTGATCGCCGCCTGAACTTTTCCCGCAACTCCATTAGCGTCTGTCGAATTATTGATTGTTTCAAGCAAATCGCCAACCGTTAACTCATGATGAATTTCCGGCGCGCCAGTTTCGATTTCCGCAGTGGTGGAACGCCGGTTGAAATCAATGGAAACTGTGGAGCCGTCTTTGCAGTACACCGTAATTTCCGGCAAGATCGAATCAAAGACCAAACCGTTTCCGTCGTTGAGTTGACTGAGACTCATATTTTCGCCAAGCCGGTAAATCGAACTTCCAACAGCAATTCCATGTTCATCGGCGATAAGTCCAGCAAGACCGAGTGATGCGGCGGTACTGTTGCCGGAAATTTCCTGAACCAAAAACTTCGACGGATCACCGCCGCTCAAATCCGTCAGGACAATATGATCATCAATCAGTTCCGCCGAAACATCAATATTGGTGTTATTATTGATCGTTTCGATAATATCGTTCATTGTTACCGCACTGCGTAAATCAATTGTGGCGCGAGTCCCGCTTCCGTCGGTGATTCGGATTGATCCTTTGGTAAAACCGTTCCCGCCGTTGATATTTTGTAGTTCGATATCGTTTTCAAGCGACCAACTTTTCCCGATTGTAATGGTTCCGCTTTTTCCCAACGCCTCCGTATCACTGACAACCCCTTTGGCAACCGTTTGTTGTGTTGTCGCCACTTGAAGCGGTGTGAACGTGTAGGAACCAACAGAAGGCGTTCCGTTTCTGGTTGCCGTTAAAGCGTTGGTGTTACTGCTGGTAATCGTACAACTGTTAAACGCATCTGCATTATTCAGGCGGTTGATCATATAACTCGACGTTAGAAACCTCGCCATCAAATCTTCAATCGCCGCTCTTTCTGTCGCTAATATTTCGTTTCGCTTCTCAAGATTCGTTTTGGTAATCCCATCAATCGCGATCAACTGATCGACCAGACTAACATAATCAATTCCCGAAATAAGTCCGACACTACTCTGAATTCCTGACATAAAATTTACCTTTAAACTCTTGAAAACTTCTAAAAATTTATTTTATTCGATTTTGGTCGATTTCAATCGACTGAAATCGACCAAAATCGAAATAATTAGTCAAAATAATTAGTCAAAATAATTTGTTTTGCGAAAGTGTTATTCACGACCGCGCCGGATTCGATGGTTTAACATCATCACGTTGATTATCGACTATTGGTTTCCCAAAAAATGATGTTTGTACACCAAATACCGTATAACCAAAAAACACAAAATAGAAAAAATAAACAATATAAATATTATAGATAATTTTTGAGTGCAAAGCAGTCAAAAATGTTTTTTGTTGAAGAAATTGAACGATATAAAACAATCCAAAATGTTATGATCATTACAATCGGTATAAGTGTATCTACAGAGAACCTCTAAAAATTCGTTGTTAATCACAGAATTATTTGTCCCAATTTATCTCTAATGTCCCTAATGTCTCTAATATCCCTAATGTCCCTAAAATTGAGTAAGAGACGATAGGGACAAGTGGGAGGAACGATTTTTAAAACAAATTTTAAAAAATTTTTTTCGACAGGATAAACAAAATTTTACAGGATTTTATGAGATTTTTTATCCTGTCAATTCTGAAATCCTGTCAAAAAAAACGATTTTCAAAAGGAATAGGGTATAATTACCCCAAAAAAATATGAACTGTACTTTCCTAAAAGTACAGAAATTAAACACTGTAAATTAAGGATTTTTTAATATTACACGTACTTTTGCACTAATATAAAAGAGGCGTAATCTAGGCGTAATCTATCAGTGGAATTTTTGTTTGAGGTTAAAAAAGTAT
>JAIRLW010000600.1 GCA_031259095.1 Planctomycetaceae bacterium
ACTTTAACAAATTTTTAATAAATTCCTATGAAAATCGGACTAGTTGGTTACAAAGGTTCTGGTAAAAGTACATTATTTCAATGGTTGACCGGAATAGCGGCGGATCCGGCGTTATCTCATGCGTTACAATCGGCGACGGCGCCTATTCCCGAACAGCGATTTGATGCGCTTATTGAAATTTATAAACCTAAAAAAGTTACGTATGCAAGTATTGAAATTGTTGATACACCGGGTTTGTCGCGTGATCAGCAAGGCAATCCGGCACGGCTTGCGCAACTTCGTGAAGCGGATGCGCTCGTTTGGGTAGTGCCGGCTTTTGACGGTTCTGATCCTGCTAAGGAAATCGGAGCCTTTCGTGAAGATACTATTCTTGCCGATCTCGAAATTGTTCTAAATCGAATCGAAAAAGTTACAGAACAGAATAAACGTCCGGTTCCAAAATCGGAACACGAAAAATTTGAATTTGAACTTGCAACATTGGAATTGCTTCGTGAAGGACTCGAATCAGGGCAACCCGTCAAAGAAAATCAATTGACTCCCGAACAACAGCGTATTGTTCGCGGTTTTCGATTGCTTAGCGGCAAACCGCGAATGATGATTATTAACACGGCGGACGACGAAACCGATTTGAAACAGTACGAAAAATTTGCGGAGCCGAAAGTTCCGGCGCTCGCAATTAGTGTACGGCTTGAAACGGAATTGGATCGGATGTTGCCGGAAGAAAAAGCGGATTTTCTTAATGAAATGCAACTTCCGTCAACAGATAAAAAAATTGTTATTAAAATGATGCTTGATGCTTCCGGTCAGATGACATTTTTAACTGCGGGCGAAAAGGAAATCCGAACATGGCTTGTACAGAAAGGCGGTACCGCCTTGGACGCCGCCGCCGCAATTCATACCGATATGGCAAAAGGTTTTATACGCGCGGAAGTTACAAAAGCCGAAGATTTAATTCGTCTGGGAAGTGAACGTGCCGTCAAAGCTGAAAACCTCGTTCGGCGTGAACCCAAAGATTATCTCATTCAGGACGGCGATATATTTTTGTTTCATTTCAGTTAATTTTAAGAAGAAATAATCACCCAAATTTTTATGTTTTTTCGTGATTCAAAAAAAAGTCATCATGCCCCCAATGGTCATCTGCTTTCGATACGAAATTTGATAGACATTAAAACCAGAAAATCATAAAGAGCATGAATTGATATTGGAATAATAATATTACCGGTCAGAATCAAAATCACTCCAAGATAAACCGAAATAACGAACGCAAGAAAAAAATATGTTATCGTTACGGAATGAGCCGCGCCGAACAATATTGAAACTAAAATAATGACCGACGTCAAACGGTAATTTGTTAAAAATTCCAATCCTGTCGTATTCGTTGTTCCATTGGCGATGGCGTTATAAATTCCTGATTGTAACAGACTCCTGAAAAGAAGTTCTTCACCGAATCCGGCTGCAACAGAAATAATTGCAATTTGCCAGACCGAAAAACGTATCATATATTGTTGAAATAATTCACAAATCAACCGATCTATTGTTTTCAAACATTCAAACGGTAACCATAGCAGAACAACATAAAGAACAATTAACGGTAATGTCAAACCCAAAATATAGAAAACCGCCGTAACATCAAAAACCGCACCAGACCACAAATTCAAACCAAACAAAAAACCAATCAACAAAGCAACAATACTTAATCCGCCTTCAAAAAAAACCGCCCACTGAAAAAAATAATCCGGTTTCATAAACGACGCTTTCTTAAAAACAGCATTAAAACGTAACTTTCATGGATTTTTATCGGCTGAGAAGTCCGAGCATGTAATTGGGAATCTGGTTGGCAATACCTAACGTACTAATATTCGATTGAACCAATATTTGAGCACGTGTCAGATTCGCGGTTTCTTCGGCAAAATCAGTGTCACGAATTTGACTTTCCGCTTCGGTAATTGCTTCCAGCGTATCATTAAGAACATTGATATTTGTTTCAAACGTTGCTTTTTGCATTGTTCCGAGCCGTCCGCGTGTCGAAGTGATGGCAAGAATCGACTCTTCGACAATTCGGAACGCCTTGTTGGTATCACCCGTCAGCGAAGCGTCTTGACCGCTGCGGAGTTGATACATTTTTCCCGAAGCACCTCCCAATTTAACCGTATTCACACTTTGAATTCCAAGCGTAATCTGTTGGTTGGAAACAACATCAGAACCAATTTGATATGTTGCACCGCCGCCGGTTATTGAAAACGAAGTTGTGTATTCTGTATTTGTTCCGGCTGCTTCACTAAGGGTCATATCCAATGACAGAGTTGACGTATTCAGAGACACATTGAGACCATCTCCCACTGCTTGCACTCCATTGATCAACGCTTCCACATCCTGACCATAAACCTTTTCCGCAGTATTACCGTTTTTGTCTTTTAAAGCGAACGTTGTTGTACCGCTGCTCGTGATTGCCTGCACATCCACAAATTGGTCACTGCCGTAATCCAATGATTTGAAAATTAGGAAATAATCGGAAGCATCTTCTCCAAACAATAATTTTGCTCCGTTTAATTCGCCTGCCGGTAATGCCCCGTCTTTTGTGAGCAACGTATCGTCCTGCATCGAAACAACTCCCGTACCGTCACCATGTTGCAGAACTTCAAAAATATTCTTCGTTTGCGGATCATTTTCAATTAACTGTTCAATATCATACGCGGTCGTAATTCCCGCACGAAGATGAATCGTAATTGTTTTGAGATTGCTGTCCAATTCGAGCCGCATTCCTTTAGTCGAAGTTGTTTGCGGTGTAATCAGATTACCGGCGTCATCTTTCTCCAAACCGGTGTATTCAGGATCATCACAGGGATTGTTTTCCGTTCCTTCAACATAATTATCGGCATAAAGTCCCGTAACACTGCTATCGTCAGCATAAACAATCGTGTAACCGTTAAATTCCGGTCCGTTTTGTTTGGCAATCAAATCGTAGGAAGCGTTAATTCCGTTATCGGAAGTCATCGTTCCTTTCGCTTTGGTTAAAACCAGATGTTGTTGTTCAATATTATCGTTCCAGCCGACAAACTGAATATCATTGATAATCCATTCATCGCATTCGCCTCTTGCAATGGTTGGCGCCAAAAGTCCGTTTCCGTAAGGATCGTTACATTCATCCCATACAGCGCCGGCTGGACGAACAATACTTACACTAATATTGTCAACCGTTTCCGGGTCTTGCAAATCCCACCATGTTGCTAAATCTTTAGCGGTTGTCTGAACAATACCGTTTGCATCGGTAACAAGATGAACCGTAATTGCTCCTTTTTCGACAAGTCCGCCGGAAGTTACAATCGGACCGTCTTTGACAAAATCAATCAGTCCCATACCCGATTCAGGATCAGAAGAATAAGTTCTCGTGTTGAACATTCTGCCAACCACTTGATCGTTATTCAGTAACACCGCTACATCGTTGGCGTTTGGTTGCCGCACCGTAACATTGCCGGCATCATCAACGATTTCCTGATCCGTCATCCAAACAGTTACCGTTCCGCCAAGATGTCCTCCGGTTTCCTTTGTGTTCGCAATTTCCGTAAACTGATTCACTTTAAGTCCCATGTATTCAAAGGTTCCTGTTCCATCATTGTAAGCAACAGGGTAGAGACTACCGGTGGCGTCAGTAAGAGGTTCATACGGCAGAAGATTGTTCGAAGGATCAGTTGGTTGTGACAAATCGTACATTGCCGACGTATCCTGGGAATACGACAACTGCGACGTAAATCCAAGATCAGCATTGTTAATCGCCGCAATAACATCATTCGCCGTAATTTGCGGATACCACGCCGAATCACCCTGATCAGTTGTCGGCGGCGCATTCACCATCGAACTGTTGAGCGAAACACGGAGTTGATTTGTTTTAGTATCAAAAACAACTTTAACCGCTTCCGTCTGCGTATCGCTCATTGTCATCTGAACCGGTATATTATTGAACATATCACCGCGTTCTGTTGCAGTAACATAAAACGCCGTATTCGCAATATCATAACCATCGGTTGATTTGAAGGTTGCCTGCGCTTCGGCGTATGATTGCCCCGGATCGTATTCGACCCAACCGTTTTTACGGTTCGGATCAAGAGCGTCAGTCAGGTCGTCCGGATTATACGGACTGTCAGGATTTTCGCTGATACGTTTATAAACAATTTGAACATCGTCATACGCTTCACCTTTTTCATTGGCGGTAACAATAAGACTTGCTTCGGGATATTGAGCAGTTAAAACAGCGCTGGCAAAACCTAAGGTGTCCGGCACTGTTGTTGTGTCAATCCAAAGTTCGCTGTTTCCGGGTTCGGCAACGAAACGGATATTCGGCGAATTTTTTTCACCGAGAAATTGCAGCGCATT
>JAIRLW010000143.1 GCA_031259095.1 Planctomycetaceae bacterium
GGTCGGTTTTGGCGGGATTCATTGCTACTGAGGTTGTTTAGTTAGGAAAAAATTAGGTTGAAAATGAGGTTATTTGTCCAATATTCATACGTGTAAAAAATATTCCACTGATATATTACCCTTTAAGAAATTCCAAAAGTATAAAGTGTACAGACCCAATGCTGTACTTTGCTCTTGACGAGTGATATAATAAATAAACTTTTTAAGGAAGAGTCGAAATTTTTGTTAAAATGGGCAAAATATAAGAGGAATCAAGAGAAATTGGAATATCGGAGGAATTGCTCTCCAAGTCAAAATTTTGTATTTTTCGGAGGGATTGTCCGCCGTCCCTTTTTTTTTTTCGATAAATTGATAAAATAGTATCCACTTATTCAATCAATCGACTTTGAGTTAGGTCAAGGATGTTTTGAATAAGAATCAGATTGAGAAATTAAAGCAGAATGTATTTGATAGAATTTATTTCTTGCTCATTCCGCTAAGTTCTTTTTTCTGAACCAGTTAAAGAAATCCGACGTTTTTCCGTTTCACCGGAAAATCGAAGGATATAGAAAATTATTTACACTATTTTTTATTACTAATACGGGGATTTTGATATGCAAGTAAGAATTTCCACGAGACACGGTGAACTCAGTGAGGCTACTCAGAAAAAAATTATTGAAAAAGTGGAAAAACTTCAACGTTTTTTCGAACGGCTGATGTCTATTGATGTAACGGTCGATCTCGAAAAAGCGGACGAACCAAAAATCGAAGCAGTGGTTACGCCGGAGCATAAACACGATTTCGTCGCCTCTCACCAATCGAAAGATATGTTTGCCTCTGTAGATCATGTTGTTTCCAAACTGGAACAGCAAATCAAAAAATATAAAGAAAAAATTCAAGATCACAACAAAAAACAAGATTTAGATTGATAAATCGTTTGAAGGAAATCGTGCAACATCGCCGTTTGGGGAACATCGCTCCAAAACGCTCTCTTGCCGGTTCAACATCGAACTCTGTTTTTTAATTTTTTCGCCGTTTATTTACATTAGGAAATCCTTAAAAATTAATTTTATCCGACTTCGGTCGATTTCAATCGACTAAAATCGACCGAAGTCGAATAAAATTAGTTGCAATAATTTGTTTTTGGCAAATGGTATTTTTAGAAGTTTCCATTGACCATTTAATTAAACCTATTAATTAACTAATTAACCCATTAATTAATTTAACCTAAATTTAATCTAAGGAGTTGGTGAATGAAGTTTGCCGATTTTATTTTGCCGGGAGCCGTCAGTGCGGAAGTCAAAGCCGCTAACAAGCAAGGAGTGATCCGCGAAATGGTTCAATCACTTCTCGATGCCAACGGTATCAAAAAAGAAGAATACGAAAGTATTGTCAAAGCGATCACCAAACGCGAAGAACTCGGTTCAACCGGAATTGGTCGCGGGATTGCGGTTCCTCACACCAAGCATCCCAGTGTCGAACGGCTCATTGGTTGTGTTGCGGTCAGTCCCGAAGGGATTGATTTCGACAGTTTGGATTGTGAAAAAGTTTATCTCTTTTTCCTGTTGGTGTCTCCTCCTGATTGTCCGGGAGATCACCTTCGTGCTTTGGAACATATCACGCGGCAACTAAGAGATGATACGTTTTGCCGTTTTCTGAAACAGTCGAAAACGAAAGACGATATTTTGTCCCTGCTCGAAGAAGCCGATAACAATATGTTCGGTAAATAAGAATAAATAATACCAAACACTAATAAAGAACCTCTAAAAATTCATTTTTACAAGAGTTTTTTTGAGTTCGGAATTGATTGAAGGTTAGAAGATTATTTGTTCTTATTGTCCCACAGGTCTCATTTGTCCCAAACTGATGTCCCAATACTGAAAATTTTGGAGACCTAAGGGACATTAGTAACCAATGGGACTATGGAATAATAAAATAATAATCTTTAAATCAAATTGATGTAGGAAGATTTTTATTTCTTTTCACTCCAACCTGAAAAACATTATTTTTGGTAACATCCCGTCATTTTTTTCCATTCGCTTTTTTTCTATGACCCGTGAACAGAAATTGATCAAAGAATTACTGATTTCCAACCGTTGCGGCGTGCATTTACGGGTGGGAAGTATGTTGGCGCAAAAAGCGAAAGAATTTACTTCGGAGATTTATCTTCGTAAAGGGAGTTATGTTGCGGATTGCCGAAGTGTTCTTGATCTTTTGTCGTTAGGCGCATTTCAGGGAGATGCGGTTGTTTTGGAAGTGGTTGGCGCCGATGCGGAGGCAGCCTTAAATGCTATCGCTTCACTCTTCAACGCTCGGTTTTTTGAAGACGAAGTCGAGGCGCAGGCATGAAAATTTTTCAGGGTATTCCGGTTTTTCCGGGAGTAGTTATTGGTAAAGCATTTGTTCAGGAGGCGGAAGGGTTTCGGATTCCTGAACAATTTATCGACGCTGGCGCGCTCGAAGAGGAAATCGGACGGTTCCGCATTGCGGTTGATCTTGCCAAAGACGAAATCATCGTCAACCGTGAAGCCACACGCGGAGCGTTGGGGCAAACATTTGCCGATATTTTTGAAGCGCAAATTCAACTTCTTCTTGACCCGCGTATTCTCAACGACACGGAAGAGTTGATTCGGTCGCAACATTTTTCCGCCGAACATGCTGTTACGGTGGTGATGGGCAAACACACGAATACGCTTCGCCGAATCGAAAACGTTTATATTTCCGAAAAAGTCAATGATCTCCGTGATATTGAAAAGCGTCTTCTTCGTTGTCTTCTTGGGGAGAAGAAAGAAACGCTTCGGATGTTGCGTTCTCCGGTGATTCTTCTGGCGACCAATTTAACGCCGAGTGAAACGGCTGCGCTGGACAAACAGTTTATTCAGGCGATTGTTACGGAATTAGGCGGTCAAGGCGGACACACGGCGATTTTAGCGGCGGCGTTAGAAATTCCGTGTATTGTTGGAGTTTGCCGATTTTTGGGCGATGTGGACGGCGGCGACACGCTTATTGTTGACGGCAATAGCGGCAGTGTTATTGTTCGTCCTGATGAAGAGGTTCTTGAAAAATACCGACGGATAATTGTTGCCGACACGACACGAATCGAGAGTTTGGACTCGTTTCGTGATGTTGAAGCGGCAACACGCGACGGAACGCGAATTTCTATTTGTGCCAATATTGAGTTTCCGTTTGAGGCGGAAAATGCGGTTCAGCGTGGAGCGGAAGGAATCGGACTTTTTCGCACGGAATTTCTTTATCTTACCCGCAAGGAAGACCCGACAGAGGAGGAACATTTTACCGCGTACAAACATGTTGTGGACAAAATGGCGGGCAAACCGGTGATAATCCGCACGTTTGATTTTGGCGACAGATCGGA
>JAIRLW010000617.1 GCA_031259095.1 Planctomycetaceae bacterium
ACAACGACATCCTCACGGAGCTACAGAGCGCACGGATTTTATTCACAGGAGCTACTCACCTTGATTTGTTAGGAAAATTAGGTGGAAATGAGGTTTGTTGTTAATTACGGTTTCGGCAAATTGCATCTTCTCAAAACATTCCGCTGAAATATTACTCTCTATTTATAATATGTCGATCATGCTAAGAGAAAAAATAAAACAAACTGTTACGTTTTATTGGTCAAGTCTAATAACGCGGGGCAAGTCCATGCTGCTAACTTTGGGCGAACTCTGAATTATTGAGATTCCGATATTATTCCACATGAAACCGAATAACTTTCCGTTCATCACAGCGCACAACGGTTAAGACAATTAAATCACCAAAAGTAGAAGAATCAAGCAGCTCCTTTGCTTCTTTTTCAGTACGATTTTTCCCGTTCAACATGACAATAACATCTCCAACCTGAAGTCCGGCTCTTTTTGCGGGTGATTTTTCCAGAACATTTTCAACAAACAAGAAATTATCTTGTTGCTTTATTGTAAAACCAATCCAAGCGGAAAACTTAGCAATAAGATCGAATCGTGTCGCACTGCCGTTAGTATCACCTCGACGCATACGATGAATATAAGGAGATGAAGAACGATATTTTTCCGGTAACTCAAAAGCGAACTCAAAGGGTAATTGAGATAAAGAAATTGTTTTACGAAGCATTGTTGATTTTGACCACACACCGCCAAAAAGATGAAAATTTCCATTCTCCTTAAATTGCGCAAAATTAGCAAAAAATTCAAGTGTAGCAGAATCATTAAGATTAATTGATGTGAATAAGAGACCATCTTGTTTTTCGATAAAATCGCAACAGAGCCGTATCGGGTATTTAACGTATCTGTTTATCAATAAACCGGGACGTTTTTCTTCCCAATCGTTGGATGTGGAATCAGGATAAAATAAGAGTATTCCTTTGTTTTCATCAATTTTGAATCCAGAAAGTAGATTGGAAAAATTGTGGGTTCTTTCTGCCCAACCGGAATCATGCCACACACTAATCGAGTCTTGAAAATCCCATATAATCCGCCCAAGACCGTCATCTCCACAAAACGCCACTGCATGAGGAAATGCCGACATATTAAACGGATAACCCCGAAATTGATTGTCCGGCGGATCAGAGGTCAAACCACGTTCTATTCGAAAACGACCTTTTCCATCTGCGGTAATTTCCAGTATCAATCGTATTATCGGAATTGGTTCTCGTTTCAATAATTTTGCCGTAATGATTTCCGTCTTTTCAATATGTTCAATCATTTCCTGAACGATTTTTGATTCCTTAATACGATCCGCTTGAACAAATTTTTGGACTAATTCTGTTAAAGAAATTTTGTATGTGTTTCGAGTTAGTTCAATTTTGTTTTTATAACGTATTTTTTCTGTTGCTAACCATCGTCTATCCGGTTCGTAAACAGTCGGTTTTAATCCTTTTTCTGAAACATGATGTTTTAATTCCGCCGATAACTTAAGAGAACGGTTTGAGTCATTGTTTTTTTTTGCAAGATTGATTTCTGTTTCGAGTCCTTCCCGATACGGTTTTTTTATCTGTTCAATTTCCTTTTCAAACTGTTGTCGGGCTTTTGTCATCTCCACTGGCTCCTCTGTTATTAAATCAATTATTTTTAAATTGGATGTTTTTAAAACGGGTGTTTCGACATTGATAGAAATGTTACGTAATGAAACGCGGCGAATCTCATAGATAATACCAGCCTTAAAGTGATCAAAAACTAAGAAACAACTTTGTTCGTTTTCATGTATCAAAAATTTATGCTGATATGTTTTCCAATCTTTCGCAACGACAATATCTTCCAAAAGATGGAATCTTTTTATCTCTGGTCTGTTTCGGTTCGGGATATAAACGACAATAGATGTCGGCTCGATTGCTCTCAATTCACATTCTAAATGATACTCATTGCCTTTGATCAGAGGAAAGTTCTTATATTCTAATGAAGGAACCCACAACTTTTCCTGTACTTTTTTATGAACATCTATTCTTAGTACATCCGTTGGATTGGAAATCCTTGCCGTATCTTCAAGGTTTGAACTTTCCCGACCGTGCCATGTCCATTGGAAATCTTTTTGTTGTCTGTTGACCGGTAAATAACCGTTCTTAAATTCTGTAATTTTTAATAATTCATTTTCATCGATTTTCTTGACCGCCGGTTCTTCGGTTTTTGTTTTTTCTTCTATTACGTTTTCATTCGGTAAATCATCAACCGGTTGTTTGGGTTCAATTATTTCCTGTTTGGTTTCCGGTGATTCCACTGCTAACGACGTCGTATTTATCGGTTCTTCCGTTGGCGGTTCTGCTATTTGTTCTTTCTCCGTTTTTTCAGAAGACTCTGTAGGTTTTTCAGACTCTGTAGTTTTATCTACTGGTTGTTTGGCAAGAGATAATTGCGGTGAAACTGTTGGTCGATACGTTTTTTGTATCAAAAAAAGACCGGCACTTAATATGATAATTGCTATAAAAATTTCTGTCAGAACAAACCAAAGCGGTTTTATATTTTTAATTTGAGTTTCTGTTTTTTGTACTACAGAGGCGGGTTCTGACGACACAAAAATCGTTGGCGGAAGCAATCGCTCTTTTTGTTCCGTATTTGCTTCGTCAGAAAGAAGAATTTCGTTGACGTTTGTTTCCGCATTTTCCGATTCTTGTGGTTTGGTGATCATCGCTTTAATGAACGCTCTGCAATTTTCATAGCGATCTTCCCGTTTCTTTGACAATGCTTTAAGCAATGCGTTATTAACATATTCCGGCAACTCGGCAATCGGTGCCGGTTCTTCATTCAACACACATTCACGTAAAATAGCAACATCGTTTCCCCAAAACGGTACATGACCGGAGAATATTTCATACGCTGTTACAGCAAGGGCGTATTGATCGGTTCGGGCGTCTTGTAGTCGTCCGCGCCATTGTTCTGGAGCCATATAAGGTCGTGTTCCGGCAATACTCATTTGTAGTTCACGGCTGAAACGAGTCATACTTGTCCGAATGTCTTCCGCAAGTCCGAAGTCAATGATTTGTACACCGTCTGATTTACCGATCATAATATTCAGAGGCTTAATATCACGGTGAATAACTTTCTTTTCGTGTGCATAATCCAGCCCTTTCGCAATCCCCCAAAGTATTTGTACAATATCGGAGAACAATATTTTACCGTACTTTTTAACATATTTACTTTGATAGACGTCCAACGATACACCATCAATATACTTCATCGCCAGATAAAGACCGTGTTGGTGATCGGTGAAAAGACCGTACACCGGACAGATGTGTTGATGCTGTAGAGCGTGGACTTTCTTGAATGAAGAACGCAACAAGTCCATCGCTTCCTGAACATGTTGAATTTCCTTCGGGATAAATTTAAGAACAACAAATCGATCTGCGGTTTGATCGTAAGCTTTCCACGCTTCGCCCATTCCGCCGCGTCCAAGAATTTTTTCGAGACGAAAATTCTCTCCAAGTACATGCCCCGGCGAAAAAACTCTTGGTTCCTGTAACGCAGAAACATCATGATATTTCGTTGCGTTACGATCTTTATTATGTAAAACCGTTGGATCCTTAGGATTAGAAGAAGACATTATTCATTAAGTAGTTTCATTGATTTTACGTAGAAACGCAATAACTTTGCATATAACTGTCTATTTAAATATTTCAAATTTTAATTGAAGTTGGTGTTGATATTCGCTGTAAGTATTGATATGCTTGGGGCTTTATAATATTTATGTTTTTTCGTTTTTGGGGAGCAATCCCATTTCGCGGTGATTTTTAAGATTTTATAAGTCTTTTTACTTCAATGGTTTATGGAAATAACAATTTTTTATTTTTCCAAAATTTTAAGCGGCTTCATATCAAAAAAAGACAATAACGCTAATTTAACAAAATGGATATTTTTGTCAACACTGTATTTACAAGGCTAAGCATGAAATTTGCTTTTTCGGGTCATCAATAAATCTACACGGAATGGAATTGCTCCCGTTTTTTCTTATCGTTGACAATAATTTTTGCAACAATTCTTTGCTTCTATTCCGATTTTTGCAAGTCGTACTAG
>JAIRLW010000105.1 GCA_031259095.1 Planctomycetaceae bacterium
ACAACGAAGTTGGGCAATTTTTGAATATGCTTGCCGGGTTGTCCGTAACGGTGCTTTAGGAAAAATCAAAAATATTTACATCATTCATTCTAATCCAAGTGTCGAATCCAACCTTCCGACAGAACCAACTCCGCCAACTCTTGATTGGAACACATGGATTGGTCCTTCAACATGGCGCCCGTTCAATCATCGGTTACATTATTTAGGAAATCCGCTCAATGTTGTTCCGTGGGAATTTTGTAAAGATTTGGGACTTGGCGGTCTCGGCAGCGGTGCGTCGCACGCTTTCGATGTTGTTCATTGGGGACTTGGCTGTGATACTTCGGGACCGTTGGAAATTATTCCGCATGAAAGTAAACTGGTTCCTTATTTAACGTTCAAATATCCGAATAACGTTACATTGCAAGTTATTAACGGCAGGCTTGATCCGAAAGTGCATGAAATCCCTAAAAACTTTGATCCAATTACAACTGTTAAACCATTCGGAGCCGTTTTTGTCGGCGATAATGGTTGGCTGCATGTTGGTCGGCGAGGTTATTTAAAAGCCTTTCCCGCTGAACTTGCCAAAGATCGTCCGTCACGTTTTGAAGGTCATAAAAATCATGTACGTAATTGGCTTGACTGTATTCGGTTACGTCGACGTCCGGCATGTGATATTGAAATCGGCAGCCATTCGACCATTGCCGCAATTCTCGGTAACATTGCCTGTTGGTTGAAACGACCGCTTAAATGGGATCCGGTCAAAAATGAATTTCAAAACGATGACGAAGCCAATCGTCTTCGCAGCCGTGCTATCCGCGAACCATGGATCGTTTAAAATGTACGAAAACAAACCACAAACCACAAAATTCGGGAGAATATTTATGAGAACATTATTTTTCATTATTGTTGTTTTTATTGCGTTTTTCATTTCCGCTCAGGAAACAGCGCAAGATGAAACGGCAAAACTTACCGCAGTTTTACAAGACCCCAACATTTCGCATTACGCTAAAACGTTGGCTTGTAAACAGGCGGGGCAACGCGGTTCTGAAGCATTGGTTGCACCGTTGGCGGCGGTTTTATTGGACGAAAAACTATCACATCCTGCGCGTATCGGGTTACAACAAATTCCCGGTTCAGCGGCAACCGTTGCGCTTTGTACGGCGGCTTCTCAAGCGAAAGGAAATATTCTGATCGGAATCATCAATTCGCTTGGAGACCGGCGTGATCCGGAGTCTGTTACGGTATTAACTCAATTGCTTGCGGAAACAGACAACCGTATTATTCAGGCAAGCGCAATTGCGTTGGGCAAAATCGGTAACACCGAAGCACTTCAAACTCTTCAGAAACGTTTTGCGGAAGTTGAAGCGGCTCAAAAAGTTTTGCTTGTTGACGGGCTTTTCGCTTGCGCCGAACACCTAAGAGCAATTGGTGATACGAAAAAAGCCGCAACAATTTATGCGGCGGTTCGTGTACAAAAAGAGTTACCGATTTCGAGCCGTTGCGGAGCGATTCGCGGTGAAATTTTATCATTGGGAATTGATTCCGTTTCAGTATTAAATGCTGAAATGTCTGGTTCTGCCGATGCGGAATTTCTTGCCGCACTGGAAGCCGGACGCGATTTGACCGCATCGGAATTAACACCGGTTTTTCTTGATATTTTGCCGAAGTTAAATAGTGAACATCAAATTTTGTTACTTGACCTTCTTGATTGCCGCGGTGATTTGAAAGCCCAAGACACCATTTTGAATATGGCGAAAAATGAACAAAATATTGCTGTTCGTAACGCGGCATTCCGTGCGTTGGCGGGACTTCCGAGTAACGACGTGATTGCCTATCTTTTGGAACAGGCAACCGATGAGAAAAATACCGCATTTTTTGATTCGATTATTGATGCTCTTACCCGAATGACTATTAACGGATTGGAAACAAAAATTATTGAACGGCTTAAAACAACAAAAGGTAAAGCGTGTATTCCGCTGGTCAAAATTTGTTCGCAACGAAAAATAACCGATTCGGTTCCGGTTCTGTTGCCGCTTCTTACCGATCCCAAATATGATGTTCGGGTTGTTGTTCTTCAGGCGTTGGGCAATACTGTTTCCGGTGAAAATATTGAAGTGTTAATCGAACGATTATCAAAACCGCATTCAAAAATCGAATTTGACACAGTTATTGGATCGCTTCATGTTGTTTGTAACAGAACAGTGGATTGTGATGCTGTTGCGGAAAAGTTAGCCGCTGTTTACGATACCGCTCCGGTTAAAACAAAAACAGTTTTGCTTGATCTTTATGGAGCGTTAGGCGGTCAAACGGCAATTACTGCTGTTAAGAAAGCGGTTGCCGATCCAACCGAAGCTATTCAGGATGCGGCAACACGTGTGCTTGGCAATTGGCATGACGCAGATGCTGCTCCGGTTATTTTGGGAATTTTGCAAAATCCTGTTGTTCAAAAATTCCATAACCGTTCACTTCGGGGATATATTCGAATTGTCCGCCAAATGGACACCTCTAATGAACATCGATTTAATATGTGTTTGGAAGCCTTGAAATATGTACAACGTGATG
>JAIRLW010000112.1 GCA_031259095.1 Planctomycetaceae bacterium
ATCCGTATGTATGAGCGTGACAAAAATCATCCGTCGGTGATTATCTGGTCTCTTGGTAATGAAGCGGGGAACGGTGTGAATTTTGAAACAACTTACGATTGGCTCAAGAAACACGATCCGACGCGACCGGTTCAATACGAACGCGCCGGTTGGGATCGTAATTCTGATTTTTGTTGCCCGATGTACATGAAAGTTTGGGACATGATTAAATACGCCGAAAATAATCCCAAGAAACCGTTAATTCAGTGCGAATATTCTCACGCAATGGGCAATTCCAACGGTGATTTATTCAAATACTGGGATGCGATACGAAAATATCCGAACCTGCAAGGCGGTTTTATATGGGATTGGGTTGATCAGGGACTTTTAACGGATATTCCCGGACGTTGGATTCTTCCGGCAATATTAAATACATCCGTTTCCGGTACGATTATGGAAAAAGACGGCAGGAAATTTTTACAAGGTTACGCAACAATTTCCGAACCGTCAACAATTCAGGTTGGCAAGAAAAAACTGAAACTTGAAGCGTTGGTGTTCCCGCTTGGCGGTGCAGCCGGTCCCTTCATCGGTAAAGGCGATACGCAATTCGGTTTGAAACAGGTTGATCAAAATTCGATTCAGTTTTATGTCCATCATAACGGTTGGACGGATGTTACGGTGAATGTTCCGAAAAATTGGTACAATCACTGGCATACGATTACCGGAACTTATGACGGCAAGGAATTAACGCTTGCAGTTGACGACCGGATTTTGGGACGAAAACCGTACACCGGCGGAATCGGTAACGCAAAAGAACCGGTTGAAATCGGGCGAAACGCTTATCATAAAAACCGGATTGTTCAAGCGTATATCGCTTCGGCAAAAATTGTACTCGATGATCAACCTGTTGTCGAGGTTAATTTTTCAAACGCTGTTCGGGCATTAACGAAAAATTCAACCGGCAAGTATTACGCATTCGGCGGTGATTTCGGACCTTCCGGTGTTCCGAGTGATCAGAATTTTTGTTGCAACGGTTTGGTTTCGCCTGACCGCAAACCTCACCCCGGTTTGAACGAAGTCAAAAAAGAGTACCAAAATATCTGGGTTAAACGTGACGGCGAACATTTTTCTATTTATAACGAAAACTTTTTTGTACCGCTTAATAATCTTGAAGGTATTGCGGAACTTGTTGCTGACGGCAGCATCATTTCACAGGAAGTGATTACAGGTTTTGAAGAAATCAAACCGCAGGAAACCAAAACGGTTTCTATATTAACAAAGAAGCCGGAACGAACAGACCATGAATCCGGCACGGAATATTTTGTCAATATCCGGTTTGTTCTGAAAGAAGACACGGCATGGGCAAAAAAAGGACATGTTGTTGCGCGGGAACAAATTCCGTTGCCGGAATACAACAAACCTTCGCCGCGTACAAAAGTGATTTGGGATCAGCGTGCGGGTCTGGAAAAATTACAAAAAATACTCGGAACGCAGCCGGAACCTGATTTTTGGCGTGCGCCGACCGACAATGATCGCGGTAACAATTTCGCAAAACGTTATGGTATTTGGAAACACACGCCTGCGGAGGTGAATGCCCAATTGACGTATGGAACAACAGATGACGGTGTTGTGGTGATTTACGACGTCAACAAACCGGCTGGAATGATTGATCCGCCGCGAATCGGTACACAATTGGTGTTGCCCGGCGAATTTAATCAGGTCGAATATTACGGACGCGGTCCTGATGAGAATTATTGGGACAGAAAAGAAGGTTCGGCGGTTGGACGTTACAAGACAACCGTTGAAGAAATGTTTGTTGCCGATTATGTGGAACCCGGTGAAAACGGTTACCGAACCGACGTCCGTTGGGTTGCATTCCGTAACAAGGACGGTAACGGTTTCCTGTTTTGTTCCATGCCCAACGCAACAGATATTAAGTTGCGGGGTCAGACGAAAGGCAAACTGGATGCGGGAACGATTGCATTTGGTGCGTCGCGGTATTCAAAGGAAGAGTTGGAAAAACACGATCATCCGTACAAAATGACAGCGAATAACAATATTTTCGTGAATATTGATTACGCACAAATGGGTGTGGGCGGCGATGACAGTTGGGGGGCGCAGACGCATGACGAATTTCGGCTTAAAGAATCGAAATACACGCTGAAATACCGTGTTGTTCCGCTAACACCAAACGACGATCCGGCAAAACTTGCACGGCAAACATTCTAAAACAAATTGTCGCTTTATTGTCCCTAGTGTCCTATTTATCCCTAGTGTCCTATTTGTCCCTAATGTCCCCTTGAGTCATACCGTTTTCACTTTAAAAACCGCTCACACCGGTTGTTAATTTAGGGACAGAAGGGACGATAGGGACAAATGGGATAAAATTCATTCTCTTACTGTCGCTATTAACTATCCGCTATTAACTATTCACTATTTTTGGTAGAATCTTGTTTTTAATCAATAATCAATAATCAATATTCTAATTATTGTTTTTTACATTGTTCAATGAAAACTGCGCTTAGTCGGGAAGGTATTTACTTTTTGTTTATTGTTATCGTGATTCTTGTCGGCTCGGTCATCCGTGAAGTCAATCCGATGTTGCTTTTTGCGGCGTTTCTTTGTGCTCCGTTGGTGATTGCATGGCGTTTGGGACGGCGTTCACTTCGCGGATTGCAGGTTCGACGAACATTGCCCATGCCCATTTTCGCAGGCAAACCGTTCATTGTTCACCTCGAAACAACAAACCCAAGACCAAAATCTTGGCGTTCCCTTTCTAGTTGGGGAATTGTGGTGGTTGACCGAATCCAGCCGATTCATAACAACTCTGTCGAAAAACAGGAAAAATTCAAACCTTACGAACCGGCTGTTTATTTCGAATATATTCCCAATGGGCAAACTCGAAAAAAAACTTACGCCGGACGACTTACACAACGTGGTCGTTATAAAATTGGACCTGCCATGATTTCAACCCGTTTTCCATTTGGTTTTTTCCGGCACTGGATGGAACAACCGATCGCGCCCAGTGAAAATACCGAATTTTGTGTTTATCCGAAACTCGGTAAACTTTCGGTCCATTGGAAAACCCGACAACATGAAGCCAACGAAAGTCAACAACGGCATCGTTATCGTCCGGCTCGTGTTTCCAGTGAATTTTTAGGCGTCCGGCGTTGGCAACGCGGTGATTCAAAAAAATGGATTCATTGGCGGGCGTGGGCAAAACATCAGGAACCAGTTGTCCGTCAATTTGAACAAAATCAAAACCGCGATTGCGCTGTGTTAATTGATCTGTATCAGGAAGAAGAATTTAACGAAATACAACGTGAAAATTTTGAATTGGCAATCAGTTTTACCGCAACGCTGGTCTCCGAACTTACACGACGCGGCGGTTGTAATCTGTTTTTCTCTACCAATAACGGATATAACGATTATTTATACGGTCAGATTTGTTTACCGATTGTCGAAAGTATTCTATATCGTTTGGCGTTGGCGGAACCCAGTCGTGAAGACGGTTTAGCCGCCGCATTATTTAAAGCGGTTTCACAAATTGATCCCAGCGCCGAACTGATTCTTATTACTCCAACACCGCTTGATTTACGGCAATCGCCCCGATTTCGGGCAAGCCAAGCCGATCCGCATTTCCGCATGTTACTGCAACGTATTCGGATTGTTAACACCGCAAGCGATGATTTAGAAACGATTTTTAGCGTGTAAAGTTGAAATACGGAGTGTTTCGAGATTCCCATCAGGCAGGCGACGTTTGCCGAAACATCACGCCGGATACCGCCGAAACATCACGCCGGCTATCGCCGAAACATCACGCCGGCTATCGCCGACGCGGCCGTGGGTGAAAACCCTTTTGGCAAAAAGGCCGCCTGCCTTGTATTTTCTATTTTCAAACGCAAACAGTATATTTCCGGACAAATCCCCCGCCATAATGGATAATACAAAACAACATAGGAAACCGGAATCGCAATGAATGAATATAGAAACGCCGTCAAAGAATACTAAAACACTGTTAAAGAATACTAAAACGCCGTCAAAGAATACTAAAACGTCGTCAAAGAATACTAAAACGTCGTCAAAGAATACTAAAATGCTGTTAAAGAATACTAAAACGCCGTCAAAGAATACTAAAATG
>JAIRLW010000206.1 GCA_031259095.1 Planctomycetaceae bacterium
ATCAACGCATTTTTTTGATCCGGTCGAACCCGAATTACAATCCGACCATTTTCCGCATCATCCGTAATTTTTGCATCAGGATAAATTTCTTTAAGAATCGGAACAACTGTTGACGATTCAACGTGCTTCAAATGATGAACGATCATTTCTGCGGCAATCGGTTTTGCCGTTTCCGATTGCAAAATGACCTTTTTGACATGTTCAACATCGTTGACTGCGCCTTGAACTAAAATCTGACCATTTTCCTGATCAACAATAACTGTTGCGCGTGGAGCGATTGTTTGAATCGATTGGAGCAATTGCGGCGACGGCAATTTTTTAACCGGAATAAATTCCGTTGCGCCATCTAATTGAGTCAGCAATGCCGTAACCGGTTCTTTCCAATCGCTGCTCATTTGAAAAACAAGTTGATTGTTTGCGGCGTTGACGGTTGCTTTGACTTCCGGGAAAACATCGGCAAGAACCGCCAAAACCGCTGACGGCGCCGCCGTTTGAAGCGTATGGACGACAATTTCTTCTTTCGTTGCCGACGCCGCTTCGTTTGCGGTTAAAATTGCTTTGATTCTCTCGAGTTCCTCTTTGGGACCTGTTGCGATAACCTGCAAATTCCGGCGGCTCTGAACAACCACGCTATGCGGCGCAATTCGCGTCAATTGTTGTACAATATCTACCGGAAGTTCTTTCTTCAGTGTGATAAACGCAATATCGTCGTGAACATTTTTATCAAGTTCCTCAACCGCTTTTTTGACAACTTCCTGAATATCCGGCGTTGCCACAGCGATCACGGCGTTTGTTCGCGGATCGTACGAAAAATCGGCGCCGGTAATCAGATTGGTAAGAACAAGTTGCGACGTATAAGCGTAACCGTGAAGCATCGGATAAACGCCAAGAACCGGTTCCGAAGATTGAACGGCTTTCGGATCAACGGATTTTTCGGCTAATTTTTTTCGTCCCGAAATTTCATCGTAAAGCCGTTGAATCAATTCATGCTGTTTTGCCGTTGCCCAAATCGTTACAAAACCTTGCTTGGTATCGCGGAGTTCCACAATATCTTCGAGTTCTTTTTTTGTAACAAGTTGTTTCAGCATCGCCGAAAAACGTGTTGCGCTGAAAACCGGTAATCGGTACGAAACAATAATTTTGTCTGCTTCCGGTACTGCCGCCGCTTCCAATTCCGTAACTGCTTTGGCGAGCATTTCCTGCTCTTTTGCCGTAGCAACAACAAGAATTTGTCCTTGTTCGTCGTCCAACGAAAACACGCCGGCCGGAACAACCGATTGAAGTTGTTTAACCGTTTCAGCGTTCATTTTTTTGGTCTTGTCGGTATATTTGTACAATTTGGCAACCGGTTCGTCTTCCGGCTGCGGCGTTTGTTTAAGCGATTCAAAAAACGCTTTAATTTTTTCCTGCTCCGCTTGCAACGCTAAAATAACAATATTATTCGCAACCGGAGTTTCGGAAACCACCGCAGCGGGAAACGATGTTTTGAGAACATTAATAATTTCTTTACCGATAGTCAACGAATTATCATACGGATTTTGTAACATTTCCGGCATGTTTTGCGTTACCGTACTGAGACCGCGACGCATTCGACCAAGCCGCCAAAATTGCGACGGCGTTGCGTCAAGATACGGAGTAATCGAATAACTGGCAAGAACCAGTTCCCCGTTCGGCGCACCGCTGTCGGCTTCGAGCATTTTGAAAACAGTATCAATTTTCGCATGTTCGGGTTCGGTAACAAAAATATGAATTTCTTTTGAATTTCCGATACGAATTGATTTTCCTGCCGGAACAAATTCTTTGAAAATGGCTTCGAGTTTAGCGGGATCATTTTTTTCGATTTTGTACGTTTTCCAAACCGGCGGAGGCGGCTGAGGTTTTGGCGAACCCGATGGCTTTGGCGGTGGCGGATTTGTAACCGATTCGATCACTTTTTGGAGAACGAGCAATGTTCCGGCGGTATCGGTAATGAGCAACGAATTTCCCGGCATCGGAACAATTTGACAAAACGTTCCTTTGAATGGTTCCAACGCTTGAATCACTTCGGCGCGGTTACGGCGTTCCAATGGAAAAATGACCGAAGTATATTCGAAAGTTCCGCGTTCATGTATTTCTTCCGGCTTTAATTTCGGCAAAAACTGAACCGGAATTTTTCCACGCTGCAAATCGAAAAGCATCAACATTTTATCGTTTCGAATCAACGTGTATCCTTTCGTTTGTAACACACTGTTCAGCAAATCAATCGCTTCGGCAGGCGTATAACCTCGTTGATCGGCGTAGTTGAATGAACCGGGCGGCGGCGAATCCATAACGAGTTGCAAACCGGCTTGTTCGGCAAACCATTGAAGGACGTCAGCCCATCCTTGATATTTGAAAATGAAATAAATTGTTTTTTCACTAAAAACTTTCGGCAACAATATTTTTTGCGGCGGCGTTAAAACTTCGGCGAGTTTTTGTTCATTTTGTTCGATAACCGTATTCCATTGATTTTCCGGCGCTTTGGCGAGTTCCTGAGATCGAAGTACCAAAAGCCGTTGAACTTCCGCCCGCTGTGCATCCGTCAATCCAAGTCGCGCCGCAACTTCAGGATGAGCAAGGCGAATAAAACTCTTTTTCGGATCATAACTCGGTTTCGTCGGCGCAGGAATGACCGGAGCCGGCGCAGAAGTTTCGGGAACCGGTGCAGGTGTTTCGGAAACCGGAGCAGGTGTTGTCGGAACTTCCTGAGCAAACGGTAATTCCCCAACATAATGAAACGTAACAAACAATAAAACAATCAATAAATAGATATTTTTCATATTTACCGCACGAAAATAATAGTGAATCGAAAACGATTCATTGGTTTAATTTTTTAGTAATTATTCAATGGAATTTTTGGCTCTATCATCATTGAGTAGAGTGACGCCATTTTCCAGTCCCGCTAGGAACGACACTTTATTATACCGTTTTCCTTTTAAAAACCTGTTTTATATTTTCGTTTAACTCCGCAATTTAAGGTGTTTTTACAGTTCAAAAACCGGTTTTTAAAGTGAAAACAGTATCACCATAGGCTAAAGCCTACGATTAATAAAGTTTCGTTCCTGTGGGACTGGAAATAGTTGTTATCAACGATCATCTTTGCTACAAAAAATAAAAATTCCACTGAATAATTACTTGGGAACTTCTAAAAACTCATTTTTGCAGGAACGCAGGCGTCTCGTCCACACCGGTTTATGAGCGAAAAACGCCTAAGATATGCGGTCGAGACGACCGCGTTCCTGTTATAAATAATTTTTTCGGAGGTTTTTAGAAGTTTCCTACTTGTTTTTTTATATCTTTTCTTTTTGTACGTTAAAATTGGAATATATTTTTAGTCTGTTTGGTACAAATCGCAATACGGAATAATCTTCTTCACCTTTTGGATAATAGATTTCCCAACCGTCTTGCCAAATTTTTTGCTTGAATATTTTGTCGGTTACATGCTCGATTGTTCCCTGTAGCAGGATTCCATGAAATGTTTCGGGATGACAATAGTACAGGCAGGCATTCCTGTTTTCCATAATTTCCTCAATTTTTTCGGAACTTGTGTTGGTGGTCAGATATACCGCAAGCGGGTTGCTTTCGGTTTTGTACGATTCCACAAGATGTGGATATTGTTGCTTGTTGCGGAGGTTCAGCATGGCTCTTGTGGAAGGAAATCCATTCCGGTCAATGGTTGTCAATTCGACAAACAAAGCATTTTCCATCATTTCCAGACATTCTTTTTGTTTCGCTGTAAAATTACTCATGATAGATTGTTTTATAATTATTCAGTGGAACTTTCACATATCATCGTATCGAACAATTCGATCCTAACATTTGATACAATCGTCATTTTGTTAAAAAGGATTATAAGCCAACTACTGATTTTATCGATTTTAACGATTAAAAAAGTGGTTAATAGTTAATCATTAATAGTTGATAGTGAATAGTTGCACAAGCGGCTTTTAATCTCAAGGTAGGCAATCCTTGTAGGAGAAAGGATATCCTACCTAAATTAACAAAATCAGGTAAAATAATGCACTTTACCTAAAAATACTTTCAAAAACAATTAATTAAAAATTAAAAAGGAGGTAATATATCAGTGAAATTATTACATTTGACATAAGTTCTTATGTAATAATCAACTAGGAATCTGTATAATTTTAAGGCTATAAGATATTAAATTTGACGTAAATTATTTTGAATTAAGTACTTATAAAAAATAGACGATAATTCCATTGATATATTACAATAAGGAGAATTTATGAAAATCAAATTTGTTTTGATTTTATTGTTTGTGTTTTCGGCGTTGATGATTTCAACAATGAATGCGGAGGAGCGGGTAATTTTTGACGGGACGGCAGGAAATCTGCGTCTGGTCATTGACCAAACAGGAAAGATTACGACGCTGGAGGACGTTTCTACCGGAGAAAACTATATCTCCCGCAAGGAAGTGTGTTATCTGCTCGAATGCGGAATGTACAGCGGCGACAGTACAACCGTGTTGCAGCCCATATCCGCCAAAGCGGTAAAGAAAGAGACGGGCGGCACGGAGATTGAACTGTCCTGCGGTGAAGGAATTACGCTGACCGTTTTAATCACTCCCAAACAGGACTGGTTCAGAATGGAATTAGTAAAAGCCGAGCCGGTCGCGGAAGTCAGTTACGTAACATGGGGACCTTATCGAACAACTATGCGGGGACAGATTGCCGAATGGCTCGGAATGAATCGCAGCGACGATTTCGCTATCGGCTTGTTAAGTTTGGAACCGAATACCGATGCCGCCCCCCGAACGGCAGCATCTTATACCGGCGAAGGGTCATTGATACAGTTAAGCGCGTATGACCATACGCGGGGACGGTTTATCGTCGTGCAAAACAATGAACTCAATACGTTCGACAAACTGCGAAAAGCCGTACCGATACCGAAATTGACAACAGTTGGTTCGGCGGTTGCGTTGTATGGTTGTCCGTCCGGCAGGAAAACCGAATTGAATGTTATTGAAAAAATTGTTCTGGCAGAGGGTTTGCCGCATCCGACGTATGAAGGCGTATGGAATAAATACACGGACGCCGGAAAACAGTTTTGTCTTTGGGCAAATTACAATGAAAAGAATTTTGCGGAATATCTGAATCTTGCCCGGGCGCTCAATACAAGAATTTTGTGTATTCGTTCAAATATGATGAGCAATTGGGGGCATTTTGACATCAACCCCGGCGTTTACCCCGGCGGAATCTCTGCGATTCTGGAAGACAGCAAAGAAGCGAAAAAAAGCAATATCGGATTAACGCTCTACACATTAACCACATTCCTGAAACCCAATCCTGCTCCGGAACCGTACATTTCACCGGTTCCCGATGACAGATTACAGACATGGAAACCGGAAACCAAACTCGCGGGCAATATCTCGGCAACCGATACGGCAATTGCCGTTCAAAACGGTAAAGATGTTGAAGCCGTTATCAAGTCAACGCGGGTTATTCGTGTTGACAATGAAATGATTCGATTCAAGAATTTTACGGTTGAAGGTGACAGGATTCTTATTAAGGAATGTCAGCGCGGCGCGTTTCATACTCAGGCAACGGAACACAAAGATCAAAGCCGTATTCGTTTGATGGTTTTTTCCGGCTACGATAATTTCTACCCCGGAACGCTGGATATGAGCAACGAATGTTCGGATCGTTTGAGCGATATTCTTTTGCAAGCCGATATTGACAATTTTATTGTTGACGGCTATGAAAGTTGCTTCGAAACCGGTTACGGAACTTATACGGGCAATATCTTTCTGAAAAATCTTTTTGAAAAATTAGCCCGAAACAACAAGGAAATATTGACGACCACTTCGCTTTTTACGAACTATTCATGGCATTTTATGTCGCATGTCAGTTGGGGCGAAGGTGACCGCGACAGGGGGTTCCGTTTTTCGATGCTGGATTATCGGCTTTCCCGGCAATTGGAACTCGGCAGAAACCTGATGCCCGGCAAAATGGGACAGTACGGCGGAGCAAGCGACGCAACAGCGGAAGATATTAACTGGGTGATGGCGTTGTCAACCGGCTGGGATTCCGGCGTTGATTTTGTGATGGATACAAAATCAATTAAAAATAATCCCGAATATGAACAAGTCGTGGAAACTTTTTCGCTCTGGGAACAGGCAAAGGCGGAAAAAGCGTTTTCGGAATATCAAAAAATGTTACTCCGGCAATCCGACGTGATTTATAAACTGACGCGTAAAGTTGACGGCGGCTGGGATTTGAAGTTTGATCGGCGTTGGCAGAATGAAAAGGTAAAAATTTTGCCTTCGTCGGTAATGAATGCAACACCGGTCAACGGCGGCGCGGAATCAGTCAAGCCGTTGAGTATTGATTGGAGTTGGACGCACAACCCTGCGCTTTACAATGAGGTTGGACTTTCCGACGATTTGGTTTCTCATGCTGACGGCAACGAAACTTCGTGGAAAGTTACTTTTCCGCCATACACGGAAAACCCGAAGGCGTGGTTTCACACGGACAGTCGGCATTTTCAGTATGTCATCCGGGTTCCTGAAAACGCATCATCGGCGGTGAAAAACTTCCGTGTTTGCGTCAATGGAAAAGCCATTGAAATTCCCGCGACGTTGCAACCCGGTCAATACCTTTCCATTCCGCATTTGGTTGAAATTGCCTGCATTTATGACAAAAACCATCAGGTCTTGAGCGAAGTATATTTACACGGAGTTATCCAGCATGTACAAAAGGGTCAAACCGCAACAGTCGCCTTATCGTGCGAATCTGTAGAAAAAGACACTTCCCCCGAAGTGATTATGAATATCCGATGCCAGAACGGATATTACTATCACAGATAAACAAACGATCACAGGTGGGCGAAACATCGCCTACCACGTTGCACGGGCGACGGCAACCTTTTTAATTTTCGGGCGCAAGCAGTATTAGGCTAAAGCCTACGGTTAATAAAGTTCGTCCCTGTGGGACTTTTGTATAAACACAATACCAAAAAAACAAAACTGACTTTTCAAGTAAGGGCAGTATATGATGGAATGTCCGATCAAAACAAACATCTATTAAGGAGAAGTAATGACAATATGAACAATTTTTCCAAAGCGGTTTTTCCGATTACTTTTGCAACGGTCTTTTTTTTTGTTTTTTTTCAGCGGTATTCCGGGTTTCCGCGACGGGGCGCATTTTTATGCGCCGTTGTTTCAATATCTTTACGACGAAGTTTCGGCGGGACGTTTACCGCTTTGGAATCCTTACGAAAATCTCGGTCAACCGCTCGCGGCAAACCCGACAACGGCATTTTTTTATCCCGTAACGTTGTTTACTCTTGGAATTGCCGTTTTGTTTCAGATTGATCCGCTTGCAATGTACGCCGGTTATGCCGCCGGACATTTCTTACTGGCAATGTTTTTGTGTTACCGTTTGGCGAGGTGTTGGGGTTGCAGCCGTGAAGCCTCCGCACTCGCCGCGTTATGTTACGCATTCAGCGGCAACGTTTTATTTCAATGGAACAACGTTCCCTTTTTAGTCGGAGCCGCATGGCTGCCCGAAGCAATTCGTCAAGCGGACAGAATGATTGAACGCGGAAAAATTCGTTATGCTGTTGGTTTCGGCGTTGTTCTAGCATTGATGATTCTCGGCGGCGATCCGCAAGCCGCATACAACGCCATACTTTGCGCCGCAATTCAAGGGATCGTCGCATGTCGGAAAGGGAAAGAGACAAGGAAATTACGGCAAGGAAGGAATCGATTTAGTTTTTTGTGTCTATTTTCTACGGTTCGCGTTCAACTATTATTGTTTTTATTATCTGGAGCGATTGTTTTTTTCCTTGCGGCGATTCAAATATTACCGGCTTGGGAATTGGGAATGTGTTCTGATCGTACCTTAGCAACACATCGTCAAACGGTTTATTCTTTTTCTGTTCCACTCTGGAGGTTTGCCGAATTTTTTTGGTCGGGCGCGGGCGGTTGGCAGTTTCCCGAAAATGCCCGATGGTTTTCCGCATTACCGCACGATAACGAAATTTGGGTTCCCTCGTTTTACATGGGATTTTTTCCGGCATTACTTGCCGTTTTTTCATTCAGTCGCCGTCAAAACGACATTGATAATATCCGGTTCAATAATCATCTTTTGATTTTGTTTATTGTCTTTCTGATTTTTGCTCTAGGCAGTTTGGGAAATTGGTTTATTGTTTATCCGATCCTGACTTATTTACCGGGTTACGGAATGTTCCGTTATCCGGCAAAACTGTTGGTGGTCGCAACGTTAATGATTGCGCTTTCGGCGGCGTTTGGTTTTGACCGGTTACAACGCGAAACGTTGTTTCGGCAACGTATCGAAACTGCGCTTCGGTTTTATTCGATACCGATTCTGTTCGTGTTGATGATTGTGTTGTTTCGGATTGATCTTGATATTTTTCCGGCAATTCCGAATTGTCCGCTCTTCGGAACATTCAACGCCGAAACCGCCCGAACCGGACTTTTATTCACCGCAATTTCTGTTGCGGTTCTTTCGTTAATGATTTGCTTGACCATTCATTGGAAGTCCTCGCCGTATTTTTTACTTTTTTTCGTTGCGATTGATTTAGCGACCGCAAACGCCTGGATGTTCGCCGCTGTTCCCAAACGCGACCGGAATACCGCGACATTTTTTGACAACGAAATTGCAGGAAAGAAAATACCGATACGGCTTTATCGTTTTCCGGTTTGGTATCCTGCGGAATTTGAAACAAGTTCATCAAAACAACGTCTTACGGAGGCGATTCATTGGGATAAAGAATCCTTTTTTCCGAAATACACGTTACCGCAACGAATCGGAGTTGCCGATGTTCGCGGAACATTGACGCCGAAAGATTACAACGCGGTTGCCGGAAAACTCCGTTCCGAATGGAAATACGGGGAATCGGGCGTTTTTGAAAGGCATCTTGCCCGACTTGGCGTTCAGTATGTTGTTGCGCCGAGTCAAATTCAACTGGACGCGGAACGGATTGATTGGGCGAACAATAAATCAATTTGGAAAATCCGTAATCCGATGAAGCGATCCTATGTTTTGTTTGAACCTAACCGGTTGGCGATTGACGTCTCGCTTCAAGAACCGGAAACCGTTGTTGTTCCTGAACAATATTGGTCGGGTTGGCGGGCTTTTCTTGAAAACGGCAACGAAATTCCGGTTAAACGGGTTGAAGAAGTGTTTCGCGGAGTGGAATTGCCGGCAGGGAATCACCGTTTGACGATGATTTATGATCCGCCGCTGTTAAAACTAGGCGCAATATTGAGTTTAGCCGGAACGATTGCAACGCTTTTGATTCTTATTTTTTTCCGAGAAGACGTTGACGGTGAAAAAACTCGGTTAAGATTGCTCCGCAAGGTTCGGCAAGAACTCCGGCAATCACTTCACAACGATGATTAATCCGGTCGTCTTCGAGTAACGAAAAAAGCGACGCGACCGCTCCTGATTTCGGATCGGCGGCGCCATAGACAACGGTTGGAATGCGGGCTTGCAGAATCGCGCCGGCACACATCGGACACGGTTCCAACGTAACGTAAAGAATACAATCGTCAAGCCGCCACGACCGTAGTGCTTCGGCGGCTTGTGTGATCGCAATCATTTCCGCATGCGCGGTTGGATCGCGTAATTGTTCGCGCTGATTGTGGGCGGACGCAATCATGCGACGATCACGATGTACAATCACCGCGCCGACAGGAACTTCATTTTCCTCTTTCGCCGCCTGAGCCTCCTGCAACGCAAAACGCATAAAATATTCGTGAGACGAATCAGCGTAATGGTCTATTTTATAATTGTCCATATTTGTCATTGTCCTTATCTACTTTCGCTTGTCATTTGATTGATGTTTGATGTGAAATAATCAGAACTTTTTTTTTCCGATTTTCCGACAGCATATTCATTCTGCCGTGATCTGATTCCATTATTGCCGTCAACCGGCAACTTCCTTGATTTCATCGCGGGAGGAAAGATAATAAACGATACCAAGTCCGGCAACAAGAATCGAAACGAGCCGGTAACCCAAAGCAACCACTAAACCAATTCCCACTCCCATCCTAACGCCATCCGCAGAAAAAAGCGGATAAATCTGTTCTAAAACAAACTCAAACGGTCCCGCCGCTAATGGAATCATTGCCGTCAAATTCACGGCATTGTAAAGCATCACGTGATCCGCTAAATTCGGAACCGAACCAAAAAGACCTTTGGCAATCAGATAAAGTGAAAAACCAAACGGAAGATGAACAAAAAAGGTAATCGCAAATGTTTTCAATAAACAGATTTTGTGATTACGATAAAGCAAAAATGACCGTGTTAGTTTTCCGAGGGTGTTTCCGCAGAATGGAATTTTTGCTAACCACCGTTCCACATGACCTTTGGAGAAAAACGGTACAAAGACAATCCCAACACAAACGTAGCCAATTCCGGTTAGTAAAAAAACAAGTTGTGAAAATGTTCGGGCCAGCGCTTCCTGCCGGAAAGCAAAACCAGTTAAACAAACAAAAATACTGCCGCACAAAAACATGACTAATAATCCGATAATTCGGTCAACGATCACACTGGCAACCGCTTGAGACATGTAATCGGGATTCTTTTTGGCAATCAGATAACCTTTGATCAAATCGCCGCCGACAATGCCCATTGGCGCAAGATTAAGCATCAAACCGAGAAAACCAAGCCGGAATGCGTCTTTGACCGAAAGCGTTAAACCAAGCGTCTGAACTAACCAACGCCATCGGCATATTGTGATGGAAACGGCAAAAAGTTGAACAAAAAACGCGGCGCCCAGTAAATCCCAACGTTTCGGTTGTTCCCACAAAAGTTCAAAAACATTTTTCCCGTCCGCATCGGTTGCTTTGGAGGCGTTCCAAAAAAGGAAACCGAATATTCCAAGAATTAACGCTAATTTAAAACAAAAAATAAACGTTTTTTTGACTGTTTGGAGCATATTATTTGATTTATGATTTTATGATTTTACGATTTTACGATTTAAAATCATTCGTCCCCTTTGTCCCTATTGTTTCTTAATCGCCATTTTAGGGACAGAAGGGATCTTAGAGACAAATTGAGACAAATAATTCGGTGATTAAAAATGAATTTTTGTAATATATCAGTGGAATCTTTATCCCTACCTCTTTTCCTCATTTTCAGCGTCATTTTGCGTATTCTGCGTTAAATTTCAGTGTTCCATTTAAACGCAGAATACGCAGAATATCGCAAAACACGCCGAAGAAAGGGAAAAACAAATGAATTGGTACTAACGTTTAATGTTAAAAAATCCGCCGATATATTACGAATTTTTAGAGATTCTCAATTGTTTATGATTGCCTTTCAGCAAAACCGAAGTTATTATAACTGTTATTGATTTTTGAACCAGTCCGTTCCTCCAGTGAAAATTCAAAAGAAATATTTTTTCTCAACACCTCTTGACATATTGCCGACAATACCTAGAATTAAGAAAATTTTCCTGAAATTAACAATAAACAGAGAAACCCCAAAGGGGGCGAATTGGGTTCGACCGGGCAAGTGAAGTTTAAGTTGCGTGTCGTGGTTGGTCAGCGGGCCACGTTAAAAGCCGACTAATAAATTCAAATGCCGAACCTAAATTGGCATTGGCTGCCTAAGAAAAGGCAACCCCGAATCCATACTGTCGCCGAAATAGTGTGACATTCGGACGTAATTTCGGATCGTTTCCGTTCATGTCGATTACAACGGAAATTAAAAAATGTTGTCGAATCGTTTGAGAAAGACCGTTGCCGATAAGGGCTCGATCAGACTAAAAAACAAAAAATCGGATACACACGTAGATGCTTATTCGGAACTGTTTCGGGACGCGGGTTCAATTCCCGCCGCCTCCAGTTTTAATGATAAACAATAATAAATTTAACTTCCGCGACCAATGTTATTAGCGAATGATGAAACAGGAATCATCATAATTGGTCGCGGATCACTACGAAACAGACAGGATGATACCCCTCTTTTTGGTATCTTGGGTTTCTTCTTTTTGCCGTTGAAGGGAAGTATTCCGACCGTTTTTTGATCTTGACGGCAGAAAGTTGATTGCGATGAAGATTTACGTTGGTAACCTCGCTTACCGGACTACAGAGGACGATCTCCGTCAGGAATTCGAAAAATACGGCGATGTTGGACAGATCGATATTATTACCGATCGAGAAACAAACCGTTCGAAAGGCTTCGGTTTCGTCGAAATGTTGGACAATGATCAGGCAAACGCCGCGATTCAGGCTCTTGATGGGCAAAATGTCGGCGACCGAACCTTGAAAGTGAATGAAGCACGTCCCAAAGCGCCACGCCCCAGCGGTGGTGGTGGTTATGGCGGAGGAGGCGGACGCCCCCGAGGAGACCGTGAGCGACGATACTAAACTTATTGGTTTCGTTCCACGATTTCGAAAAAATAAAGCGGAATGCGAAAGCGTTCCGCTTTTTTTATGGGGAATCTCTAAAAATACTTATTATGATTTCAAAAATCATTCGTCCCTTTTGTCCCTAATCGTCCCTTAGCCTTAAATTTTAGGGACAGAAGGGACTTTAGAGACAATTGGGACAAGTAATTCTGTGATTAAAAATGATCGGCATTTTTTCCAAAGGCTAAACCGCTTAATTGGTGTAATCGGAAAATTCACGCTAAATCAAATAGACTGTACTAATTATACAGAAACAGTAATTTATAATGTTTTCACAAAAAAATCTTTTGTTCAAGAAGTTGAATGTCCGAAAGGGATAAAGATTAGGAATCTCTAAAAAATTATTCAATCGACTGAACTTAATTTCAGTCGAATATATCGGAAACCAATAAAATTGCGAATTTCAGACAATCAGCGAGTTTGGATAAATGACAAAGAAATTGCTTGATTTATCGATAAAAGATATTAGAATACGATATGTTTTTGTGATATTTTGGCATTAACCTACGATTCTAAGGATGGAGTTTTATGAAAAAGGCAGCGACACATTTGATTGTTTTGGCTTTTAGCCTTTTGATGTTGATTTTTTTGATTTTGTTGGTTTGGAATCAGGTGTTGGCTCAGCCGATGAATTTGCCGAATTCCATTCCACAGGTTGTTGTTCGTCCTCCGGCAGAACCTCCCAAATGGCTGGTTGATTTTTCTTCGTATGAGGATCCGATGAACCCGACAAAAAAAATTCGAGTTATTACGGTTGTTGATCCTGAGTCGAAACATATTGTGGTGTACCATGAGGATTTAGCAACCGGACAAGTTAAATTATTGAGTGCCCGGAATATCCAAAACGATCTCCTGCTCGATCAATTCAATGCTCTTTCCCCAACACCGAGCGAAATTGAAATCGAAAAAAATATGCGGCAGTTCAAAAATCAGAACCATTAATTAAAAAATGTAATCAATCAGCGGAATCTTTTATTTTTTAACGATTCCGTTGTTTTTCCTATATTCTGTGTGTTTTGCGGTATTCAGCGTATTTTGCGTTTAAATTTAACGCAGAATACACAAAATGACGCAGAAAATGGGGAACGTTGAGACCGTTACAAAGATTCCGCTGAATAATTACTAAAAAATTAAAATAATTAAAAAAAGCAAAAATTATGAGTTCGGAGTATTATTCCCTTGAAAAAGCGTCGGAAGTGTTGGCGCTTCCCACTGCAGAAGTCAATCGTCTTCGTGAAAAAAACCAACTCCGAGCGTTTCGGGATGGTTCGAGTTGGAAGTTCCGCAAGGTTGAGGTTGACAACTATTTGGCGGAATTAATCAAGAATCGTGAAAAGAGCGAAAAATCGGCAAGTGAAAGCGATTTTGACTTGCTCGGTATGGACGACGATGAAGAATCGCCAACATTGTTGGCAGATTTGCCGTCGTTTGATTCTTTAATGGAAGACGGAGTTTCGCTTGGCGAGAATATGATCGACGCCGTTCCGGCTTCTAAATCAGCGTCCTCAACACCAACCGACAACGGAACTTACGACCTAAAGAACAATGATTCTCTGGCGGACGATGATTTAATGTTCTCCAGCGACAACTTAATGTTAACGGAAGATTCTGATATGTTACCGGATTCGGTGATGCGTCCGTCTCTTTCTAAACCGTCGGCGTCTGATATTGATTTGGCGGCGGATGATGATTTGGTGTTGGACAGCGGCGGTTCTTCGGGACAACTGAATCTTGCCGGCGACAGCGGTCTTTCACTTCTGGAGATTACGGATCATATTGATCTGCAGCCGGTTGAACAAGGCGGAAGCGGCGCGCAACTCGAACTCGATGACGACGACGATATTCTTTCTTTAGTCGATGATGATTTAGCGGTTGAAAATACTTCAACCATTGCTATTCCGATTGAGGATGATTTCCAATTAACGCCGGATACCGATTTTGTATCGGCGGATGATTCGGAAAGTGCGTCGCAGGTGATTGCTCTTGACGAAGACAGTGTGTTTGCCGCTCCGAGCGGGTCTTCCGGTTTCGGAACCGATATTCCGTTTGTTCCGGCAACGCCTGTTGCGGAAGAAACAACTCCGAATGTAGGATTCGGCGCAACTCCCTTTACGGTCAGTCCCGGAGAAGTTGTTTCGCGTACGCCGGAAACGATCCCGACAACAACCGAAATTCCGTACGCTTCAGGGGATATTGTTCTTATTGTTCTTGCTCTTGTCCTTCTGATTCTTCCCGGAATAATGATTATGGATTTGATTATCCATATCTGGAGTTGGGGCGAACCATTTGTTATTAACAGTTCTGTTATGGATCTTGTTGTTGGAATGTTTGGTAAATAGCAACGTTGAAGTCTGGGCGGAATTATTTTGGAATTTGAGGAAGTATTGGTCGGTAAAGTTAGGAATAAAGTTACGACCCTGAAGGAGTGAAAGATACTTTTGGGTAATATATCAGCGGAATCTTTGTCCCTGCCTCTTTTCCTCATTTTCAGCGTCATTTTGCGTATTCTGCGTTAAATTTCAGTGTTCCATTTAAACGCAGAATACGCAGAATATCGCAAAACACGCAGAAGAAAAGGAAAAACAAATGAATTGGTACTAACGTTTAATGTTAAAAAAATCCGCTGATATATTACACTTTTTGCAGTCATAAAAATTATTTTCATATTTCTGTCCCGTTAGGGACAATATGTTGGTAGAATATTTTAAACATTACGATTTTGACTGCTTATAGTATAGTATAGTATAGTATAGTATAGTATAGTATAGTTATAGTATTATTGCTCCATACCTTTTCTATATTTATGAAACAGTTATCGGGATTTTGCCGTCGGGTTGGTATTTCCGTCAAAGCGGGGCTTAATCTTATTGACGCGGTGAAGCGAGAGGCTTCACGGCAGCGCAATTCGAAACTCTGGCAATCTGTTGCCGTATCATTGGAAAACGGTTATTCTCTTGCCGAATCGCTCCGACCATTCAAAAAACAACTTGGCGAAATGTTTACGGCATTGATCGAAATTGGCGAAGAATCCGGTCATCTCGGTGAAATGCTGACCGATTTAGCCGACTATTATGACCAACTGATTCAGATTCGCCGTGATTTTCTCAAATCACTGACGTTGCCGGTCGTTGAATTTGTTGTTGCGATTATTATTGTCGGTATGATGATTTTGGCGCTTGGAGTTATTGAACAGATTACCGGACAACGGCTTGATTTACTCGGTTGGGGACTGGTCGGCGTCACAGGTTTTATCCGTTATGTGATTTTTCTTGCCGTTACCGGATCGCTTGGAGTGTTTTTGTATCGATTTTTGAAAGGCAATATTCAGCGCAGCCGGCCGGTTCATTATGTTCTCCTTCGGATTCCCAAAATCGGCAGGATGTTGAAAACGTTTGCGTTGATGCGTTTGACTTGGGGGTTACATTTAACGATGCGTACCGGAATGGATGTTGGCCGTGCGTTGACGCTTTCGTTTCACGGTTCAGGTTTTGCGCCGATTCGCGATCAATTGCCGGTCATTCTCAACACAGTGGAAAACGGCGGTACGCTGTCGGACGCATTTCAGACGGCAACATATCTGGACGATGATTTACTTTCAAGTGTTGATTCCGGCGAACAGTCGGGAAATTTGCCGGAATTGATGCACAAATTAACAGATCAATATTTTCAGGAATCATTACTAAATTTAAAAATTTTATCCGTAACAGGCGGTTTTGTGGTTTATGGTTGTATTGCGTTTTGTATTATTTTTATGATTTTTCGTCTTTTTTCGTTTTATATCGGCGTTATCAACGATGCGGTTTCCGGTATTTAAAAGCCGTGCGCAAATAACTTTTGGGAATCTCTAAAAACAAATCAATGGTTACTAACGTTTAATGTGAAAAAAATCCGCTGATATATTACTCCTTTTATAAATTGACGGGTTTTCGGGTTTGAATTGATTCCATTTCTTTTAACGCCAAATACAACGCATCGCGTGCAAGTTGACCATCTAAAATCGGTGAAACTTGTCCGCGTTGAACAGAATCTGTTACTTCTTTTAATTCATCGGCAAAAACGCCGATTTCGTCCAACTCAGGAATATTCGCTTTTTCTGCTTTTCCGTCTTCCGTTAAAATCGTCGGAACCGCTCCGTCAAGAACCAAAGCGGCTTTTTCAAAATGAACCTCAAAATTAGCCATAAACGGACGACCCTGTTGGAAAATACAACCGCTGTTTGACGTAACAAGAATATCGGAATCGTCATAAAGAAATTGCGTACTAAAATATTCCGGCGTTCCGCCGCGCAACCGTCCCGAACTTTGTACCGTTTTCGGTAACCCAAACAGCAATCGAATAAAATGAGCGTCGTGAATGTGTAAATCCAGAAGCGGTCCTCCAATGGTATTCATGTCGTAAAAATTCTTAAGCCAGACCGGATCCGAAATCACCCGATTAAAATGTCCGCCGAGCAGTTTTCCGTAACGACCCGATTGAACCGCATCATAAACAAACGCATACGCGGTGAAAAACGGCAGAACATGAGCCACCATAAACAATTTATTATTCGTTTCGGCGGCAGAAATCATTCGGTCTGCATCTTCCAATTTCAACGTAATTGGTTTTTCCGAAAGAACATGTTTACCGGCATTCAATGCGGCAATCGCGGTTGCGGCGTGAGCATTGGGCGGAAGGCAAATGTCAAGCAGGTCAACATTCGAATCCGAAAGCAGATCCTTCAAATCAGCATAAACCGAAATTCCCGATAAATCCATCATTGTTCCTTGCGGACCAAAATTACCCTTGATACTTGTCCAGTCTCCTTTACGGCGTTCAGGAATTGTTTCGCAAATCGCCGTAACCTGAATTCCGTCAAGTTTTTGATACGCCAAATAATGAATCATCCCCATAAAACCAAGACCCGTAATACCTACCTTTAACATAGTTTTCTCCTTTTGTAAAAATTGTTGATGTATGGTAACTGTCTATTTTATTTTCACTACGAAAAACACGAATGTTCACGAAAAGATTGGAATACTAATTTTCGCGTCCATTCGTGTATTTCGCAGTTAAAAATTAGGTTGAAAATAAGGTCGTTGAAACAAGGACAATAGTAATTATTCAGCGGAATCTTTGTAACGGTCTCAACGTTCCCCATTTTCTGCGTCCTTTTGTGTATTCTGTGTTAAATTTAAACGCAAAAGACGCTGAATATCGCAAAACACGCCGAAGATTAGGAAAAACAACGGATTTGTCCTATTGAGTCCCCATGAGTCCCTAAAGCCCCATGAGTCCCTATCGTCCCTAACGGGGGCAAGTTTGCTCTGAACGGGGGCAAGTTTGCTCTGAACGGGGGCAAGTTCACCGCAAAAGGGGGCAATTCCGCCTCCAAAAACAAAAATTCCACTGATATATTACAAATTTTGTCCATAATCGGTTTGTGTTTTGTTTACGGTTTAAAATCACATCGCCTGCCAGCCGACTACTCTCAAATTCCGAAATAATCAGGAAATCGGAGGTGAATGTCTGATTTTTCCACATTATACTAATGCAACACGGGAAAAGAAACCGGTTGACGATCGGCAATCGGAATCGGCGGAGAATTTATCGGCGGAGAATTTAAATGACTGGGACGTAAATTCAGATTCGGAATTTCGTGCGACGAAAAAATGACCGGATTGTAAGACGACACCGAGGTATTATGAGAAACCGGTTCTTGTTTCACCAAAGCGTCAAGAAATTGATCCGACGTTCCGCTCAGCCGAATCACATCACTCGGAATTTCAGGATTTCGGCGCGACCGGACAATCAAAATCACTTCGTCGCCATCTTGTTGACGGCGTTTAATTTCGTCCAATGTCGCCTGTTGTTTCTCATCCATCTCCTGTCCTGTTTCCGGCTCAACAGTTATAGGAATTGGTTGAACTGCCGTTTTTAACGGTGTTGTTTTTAGCGGAATCATTTTTAACGGCGCCGTTCTCAATGGTTCTGTCGGCAACGGTTCCGTTCGTAACGGCTTCATTTTTAACGGTGCAAGTTGCGTTACCGGATTTGCAAACGCCGGATTGGGCGCTGCCGGATTTATTGTTGGATTTATTGCCGCAGTGATGGTCAGAGCAGAGGATTGATCGGTTAACGACGGATTTTCATAAATTTCTGAAAGTTGCATTGATTGCAACACATGCCGGATCATTTGCGGCGGAACAAAGTGTCCGTCATTCTGAACCGGATCGGCGGTGTTACAAACGCCGATTAAATAACCGTCTTCGGTGAAAAGTCCGCCGCCGCTCCGACCACTAACCGGCGCGCCGAAAACCTGAATATAATGAAACGGTAACGCATTTTCACGCGGCGTTCCAATCCGATCTGTTGACATGACGCGATGTTCCCGAACGGTCGGATTCGCTCCGCCGTCGCAGCCGACACTCAACACACGTTGTTCCGGTAAAATCCGGTATTGCGGCGGCGCAATCGGAATTGCCTGAACCGGACACGGCGGAACAATCACGACCAACGCTAAATCAATTTCCAAATCGTAATGCAAACAACGTCCAAAAACCCGAACCGTAGAATTTTGACCAAATAAATGAACTTCAATTTTGCCTTTTCCTTGTGAATCACGAAAAATATGACCGCAAGTCAAAATTAACGCTTCGCCTTTTCGTGTATCAATAATGGTTCCGGTTCCCCACGAATGGGTGTTATCGGCGTCAACCCGAAGTTTAACAGACGACGTAATCCAAGATGAAATTGTTGCAGGATTGGTCGGCGTATTTTCAACAGTTTTCAGTACGGTTTTCGATTCGGTTTTCAAACCGGCGGGCAATATTGGGTTTGCCGCATTACCGGAAGTTGCCGACGACGGTGTTGCGGATGAAGGAGTTACAAACGAAGCCTGGATGATTTCACTGTTTTTTCGTTGCGATTCGACCGCTAGTTCAAACATGTAAAGAATTCGTGATTTCAGTGTTACCGGATTTCCGCCGCCAGCCACACGGTCAATAATCCGGTCATGCGAGAGCATGAGCAAGGTTGGAAACGCGGAAACGTTGAGTTGATTCCGTACCAGATCAGGATGTTGTGAAGCGTCAACGGTTTCAACCGAATAACCCATTTCGGCAATTTCCTTGACCAACGGAGCAACCTGTCGGCAATATCCGCAATCCGGAGTTGTTACAAAAACAAGCGTCGCATCCTGCGGAGCGGGAATGGCTGCTAGAATAAACACGGAAAGAATCGCCTGAATTCCAAACATGAAAAAGAGCCTCCTTGCTCTGGTGATTGAAAATTCATCCTTGAATTTTCTTGAATTTTCTTGAATCTTTTTGAATTTTTTGTAATATATCAGCGGAATTTGTCATCAGCCGCCATAATCCGCCAAAACAAAAGTTCTGCTGATATATTACATTTTTTGAATAATTTCCTTGACTGGTTATCGTATCCTGTAATCGGTATTGTCAACGGTTGCGGGATTTTACAGGAAAACGCCCATTCCGGCAACCCCAATTTTCAAATTAACCGAAATTATTTGAACATAAGAAGTTACCGCTTTTTATGAAAAAGGGATTAGGTGTTAGAGAGCGATGTGTTTTTGTCCCATTCGCCCCATTTGTCCCTACACTGAAAGATTTCAGGAACTTAAAGGACAATAGAGATAATAGAGACAATAGGGTATGACCTATCTACTGCTTGCGGTCATTGAATGTGCATAACCGTAGGCGCAGCGCAACCTGCGGATCGGAACGTTCCGGCGGTTGCGTTGCGCTCCGCCGCCGGTTATGCACCTCTCGTCCCTGCGGGACTAAATACAAAATAACCGATCACGGAAATTCCGCTGATAGATTACGATTTTTTGTTCTTTACCGAATCATTCAAAATTGTTATGATTCATCGAAATTTGATTATTAGTAATATATCAGTGGAATATTTTTTACACGTATGAATATTGGACAAATAACCTCATTTCCACCTAATTTTCTTAACAAAACGATTTACCAAAAAAACCTCAGTAGCCAAAGATACAATATCTATTCAACCTCATTACCTCATTAAAAACATAAACGAATCATGAGGTAATAAGGTAATGAGTTCGGTTTTGGCGGGATTCATTGCTGCTGAGGTTTTTTGGTAAATCGTTTTGTTAGGAAAAAATAAGATTGAAAATAAGGTTTGCGGAAACTGTTAAAAGACGTTTTGGAAAATTCCGCTGATAGATTACTAAAAATAATTCTTATGACTGCAAAAAGATTACTCTCCTCCCCTCATTTTCTAACCCATTCTTTCTATCAACGCGATAAAAGCGTCTTCTAACGTTGGGTCTTGTTTTGTTGGAGTTTTGACGGATTGTTTAAGATCATCGGGAGTTCCCGACGCAATCGTTTCTCCACGATAAATCAACGCAATCCGATCACAATATTCCGCTTCATCCATAAAATGCGTTGTTACCAGAACAGTAACGCCGCCTTCGACTAAAGCGTTAATATGCGTCCAGAACTCGCGGCGGGTTAACGGGTCAACGCCAGAGGTTGGCTCGTCCAGAAATAAAACGTCCGGCTCATGCATCAGCGTCGCCGCTAACGATAAACGTTGTTTGAACCCAAGCGGTAAAGTCGAAGCGTTCACCGACGCATAACGCCCAAGATCAAACATCTCCAGCATTTCGGCAACTGCTCTTCGTTTGGCGAATCCCCACAACCCGTAAGTTCCGGCAAAGAAATTCAGGTTTTGCCGAACCGTCAGTTCGCCATACATCGAAAATTTCTGCGCCATATAACCAAGTCGGGAACGCGCCCGTGATGGAGATTTGCGAAGATCATAGCCCGCAATAAAACTTTCGCCTTCCGTCGGTTTGAGCAAACCACAAAGCATTTTGAAGGTCGTACTTTTCCCTGCTCCATTGGGACCAAGTAAACCAAAAATCTCGCCGCGTTTAATCGTGAAATTGTTATCCCGCACAGCGGTGAAGGAACCGAACCGTTTGGTCAAACCACGCGCAACCACAATCGGATGACCATCTCCAACCGGTTTCGGTTTCCGGCAGGCAAGAACCGATTCCCCTTTGCCGACTCCTCCCAGAATATCCATAAAACCATCTTCAAATCGCGGCGTTACCGGAACCGCTTCCATTCCCGACCTATTATCAAGCGAAATTGAATGGTCGGACGGATTGCCGGATAGAATACCAGACGGCACACCAGACGGCATATCGGACGGCACATCGGACAGAAAGGAGTGATCGGATGACATAACGGCGTTATCGGAGAAAAGAGAAAACGCGAAGTTTTGCGGCATGATATTTGGTTTCAAAACGATCCGTAATGCACTTCCTTGAATTGTTCCATCGAGCGTTTCCGGTTTTTGTATGAGTTTGGCAAGCATTTTCCGGCGTTTACTTTCGGTCACGCCGCGAACTTGAACGACTCTTCCGTCCATTTTTTGAGTTAATTCGGTTGGTTTCCCGTGAAAGAGTTGTTTTCCGTTGTTTAGCAGGATGATGTCGTCGCAGGCTTCGGCTTCATCGAGGTAGGCGGTGTTCCAGACAACCGCCACATCGTCGGCAACCAACTCCCGAACCATTCGCCAAAGTTCCCGACGACTAATCGGATCAACACCAACACTCGGTTCGTCCAGAAGCAACAGTTTAGGCATTTTAATCAGGGAACACGCCAATCCAAGTTTTTGTTTCATACCGCCGGACAAACGACCGGCTAAACGTTTGGTGAATTGTCCCAATCCCGTAAACCGTAAAAGTTCAGCGAACCGTTGTTCCTGCCGCGATTTTTCCAGTCCGCGCATTTCGGCGTACAATTCGAGATTTTCTAACACGGTTAAGTCTTCGTAAAGCCCGAAACGTTGAGGCATATAGCCAAGAATTTCATGAATCGCGGCGGAGTCTTTAACAGAGTCGAAACCGAACACGGTGATTCGACCTTCACTCGGTTCTAACAGTCCGGCAATTAAACGAACTAAAGTGGTTTTTCCCGCTCCGTCCGAACCGACAATGCCAGTGATTCGCCCCGACAAGATACAAGCGGAAATACAGTCAATGGCTGAAATAGCATCGGGAAGAGAATAAGAGCCAAATTTTTTGCTGAGATGATCAATTTCAATCATGAGGGCGTCGCTAAAAATATCATTTGCCAAAGGATTTTTTAATATATCAGTGGAATTTTTATTTTTTATATTAGCCCCGATAGGGGCGTCAAGATTATAGCCTACCCCAACGGGGTAGGGTTAAGTTCCCCCCGACAACCCAACGCCCTGAAAGGGCAACGGGAAAATGATTTTAAATGACAAACTGTTTATAATC
>JAIRLW010000227.1 GCA_031259095.1 Planctomycetaceae bacterium
AAGGCGATGGAAAAACTTTGTAAAACATTGGCAGGACTGGAAGAGTCGATTCTTTCTTTGGATCGCCGCGGAATTAACCTGCGCGGACACGCCATGCGTCAAGACCCAGTTACAGCGCGGCTTCCGATTTATCATGTTTTTTATGATAAACGCGAAGAATGGTTTACCGACCGCGACAAACTCAAGGAATTTCAAAATCAAATTGAACAAGAATCGGGTCATGAAATTTCGGTTGGCGACGGCGGTTTGGGAGACGACCCGAATATGAACGCAACAAATGTAACGGAATATCAGCCGAAACTTCGGATTGTCGAGTTGCATGAAGTGCGCACGATCAACAAATATTTGATTGAACTTCGTGAGCAAGGATTCGAGATTGATTCGTTGTTACCGCAGGAGCGAACCGGAACCGACACGTCACGATATTACCTCCAGCGCGGCGACTCAGTGCAGGGACTTGAGGATTTGCGGGAACTTTTAACGGAAGTCCGTAGTATTAGTTCCAAAGTAATGCAGGTAACACGGTTCAAAGGGCTTGGCGAAATGAATGCCGAAGAACTTCGTGATACCACATTGAATCCTGAAAATCGTACATTAATTCAGGTGACAATGGAAGACGCGGCTGCTGCCGATGAGTTATTCCGTATTCTGATGGGCGACAAAGTCGAACCGCGCCGCGAATTTATCGAAAAACACGCGCTCGAAGTCAAAAACCTTGACGTTTAATAATTGTTTAATAATTTCGGTTTTTGTTTTCGAGTATGTTTTTCAATCGTTTTGGTCAATAGCAGGTAGGCGATATTTTGCCGAAAGGTTTTTACTCACCATCACGTCGGGCGTTAGCCGACACAATGTTTCGGTGAAAGGCTGCCTATCTCTAAATTAAGGATTGCCCACCTCTGAATTATTTTTAGAGGTTCTCATTAGGAATTTTTGCAATATTTTCTGTTTTTTTATTTGGGGTTCTCTTTCTAAACGCGCTAGCGGTCACATTGATCATCCGCTATAATTGATAAAACATTGGGCGGTTTCGTTTTGTTTTGCTGCCGAGGATTCAGGGTGTTGCCGCTAACGCGGTTAGAAAATGAAAGAAAAATGATGAAACAGAAACAGAAAATATTGATTGTCGGCGGAGTTGCGGGCGGAGCGTCGGCGGCGGCGAGACTTCGCCGACTTTCCGAGTCGGCGGAAATAATTATGTTTGAACGCGGCGAATTTATTTCGTTTGCCAATTGTGGACTTCCGTATTATATAGGCGGAGAAATCTCCGAAAAATCGGCTCTGATCTTACAAACTCCCCAGTCTTTTAAATCACGTTACAATGTTGATGTCCGCGTCCGGCATGAAGTTGTCGCTATAAATCGCAACGATAAAACTATATCGGTCAAGAATCGTCAGACCGGCGAAATTTATCTTGAAAGTTACGATAAATTAGTTCTTTCGCCCGGAGCAAAATCGATTTGCCCTGACGAATTTCAGTCTGAACGTATTTTTACTATCAGAAATATTCCCGATACCGACCGTGTCAAAGAATTTCTTGATACAAAAAAGATGCAGCACGCGGTGATTGTTGGAGGCGGTTATATTGGTCTGGAGACGGCGGAAAATTTGTATCGTGCGGGTTTGGAAGTGGTGATTGTGCAGCACAGCGATCATGTGTTGGCAACGCTTGATTTCGACACGGCTTGCGATGTTCATCGGCATATCGAAAGTAAAGGCGTTCAACTTTTATTGAAACACGAAGTAAAATCAATTGCCGAACACGACGGCAAATTAATTGTTGCATTTAATCGTGATAATGAAATTGTTGATGAAGTTGTTACGGATATGATCATTTTTGCAATCGGCGTACAGCCGGACAGTTCGCTTGCCGAAGACGCCGGACTTACGGTCAATTCGCGCGGAGCAATTGTTGTTTCTGAAACAATGCAAACGTCCGATCCTGATATTTACGCAATCGGCGATGCGGTTGCGGTTGTTAATTATGTTACGGAGCAACCCGCCTACATTCCGCTTGCCGGTCCCGCAAACAAACAGGGACGAATTGTTGCCGATCAGATTTGCGGAATTGATTCACGTTATTCCGGCACGCAAGGTTCGGCAATTTTACGCGTGTTTGATATGACGGTTGCGTCAACAGGAATTAACGAAACTGTTGCAAAAAAGAACGGATTGAATTACGAAAAAATATTTCTTTGGTCAACAAGTCATGCCGGCTATTACCCCGGCGCAACAAATATGTCGATCAAGATTATTTTTGAACGTGAAACAGGAAAATTGCTTGGGGCGCAAATTGCCGGTTATGAGGGAGTGGACAAACGTTGTGATGTGATTGCGGCGGCGATTCGGGCAAAAATGTCTGCTTCTGATCTTGCCGAACTCGAATTGTGTTACGCACCGCCGTATTCTTCCGCCAAAGACCCCGTCAACATGGCGGGATTTGTTATCGAAAATATTCTCACCGGCAAAGTTAAAATTTTTCACTGGCATGACGTCGAAAAGTTACAAAAATCAGACCATGTTATTTTGCTGGACGTCCGCACGCCGGCAGAATATGACAACGGACATATTGACGGTTTTATCAATATTCCGGTTGATGAATTGCGCGGGCGGCTGGACGAACTTGACCGATTGAAAAATATTTATGTTACGTGTCAGATTGGAGTTCGCGGTTACGCGGCAACGCGAATTTTAGTGCAAAATGGTTTTGACGCTTATGATTTAAGTGGTGGTTTCCGGCTTTGGCGTTCCATTTTCGGCGCAAAAACTAAACCGCAACCGCGCAACAATAAATAACGTTAGATTGTTACAAAAGATATTGAAATTTTATCGTCAAAAAACAATTCATCTGTTTGTGAACAATGCCGCTTATGACAAGTCAAGGTTGATGAAGGCTGGTTGAAGAAGCATAAGAATATCCGTTTGCATTTTTTACCGGCGTATCGCCCGAACTTAAATCCGATTGAACGATTGTGGGGCTTTTTCAAGAAAACGATTTTATACAATAAGTATATTGATTTTATACAATAAGTCTATCGAAAAATTTTCCGACTTTCAAGAATCATGCCGAAACTTTTTTCGTTGTCAAAAAAAATAGACGGAGAACTTGCGCACACTCGTCACCGATAACTTGCATCTCTTCAAAAAAAACGATTTTCAAAAGGATAGGGGATACTTATCTGAGATTTTGCAATTGGAGGATTATTGACACTTTAAGGTTTGGAGATAAAATTAATGAATTGAAATTTAAGAAAAAGGTTTATTTATCTGAGATTTTGTGATT
>JAIRLW010000248.1 GCA_031259095.1 Planctomycetaceae bacterium
TCGCTACTGAATAATTACGATTTCTATCTAAGCAATTAAAAACCCAAACACAATGAACAATATAAATGCAACCAAAAAAACAATCCAAAAACTTCTTGGATATTTAAATTTTGTACCAAAAGAAAATGAAAAAAGTATCTATTATAAAGTTTATACAGGCAAATATACAATCGAAATTGACTCCGAAAACGAAATTATCAATTACGGAGACAAAATAAAATCCGATAATAAAACTACACAAAATTTTTCGCGATCCGAAAATTTTGTTGTGCTGGAGTGTGTGGATCGTTTGCTTGAAAAAGGTTATCAACCTCAAAAAATCATTCTTGAAAAAACGTATCCGGCAGCGTTTTCGGATTTAATCCGTTTGCGATAAGCATTATACGAATTACAATAATCAAATAAATCATCTTCTAAACAATTGGAATTTAATTTTTATGCGAACAATTAAAATATTTGATACAACGTTACGTGATGGAGAACAATCGCCTGGAGCGAGTATGAATTTGAGTGAAAAACTCGAAGTGGCGAATGCATTGTCGGAACTTGGGGTGGATATAATCGAAGCGGGATTTGCGATTGTTTCGCCGGGTGATTTTGAATCAGTGCGTGAAGTTGCCCGAACCGTTAAAGGAAGCGGTGTTTGTAGTTTAGCGCGTTGTGTTACAAAAGATATTGACGCGGCAGCCGAAGCGCTCAAAGGTGCGGAACAACCGCGAATTCATGTTTTTCTTGCAACAAGTCCGATTCATCGCGAGTACAAACTCCGTATGACTCCTGAACGGAATATCGAAGCCGCTGTGGAAGCGGTTCGGTACGCGAAAAAATTTTGTAACGACGTGGAGTTTTCTGCGGAAGATGCTACACGGACGGAAATTGATCATCTTTGCCGTGTTGTCGAAGCGGTGATTGACGCTGGAGCGGTAACGGTTAATATTCCCGACACGGTTGGTTATGCTACACCGAATGAAATGTATCAACGTATCCGTGATTTGCTTGAACGTGTTCCGAATATTGACCGTGCAGTAATTAGCGTACATAATCACGATGATCTTGGTATGGCGGTGGCGACCAGTCTTGCGGCGGTTCGTGCCGGTGCGGGACAGGTGGAGTGTACGATTAACGGTCTTGGGGAACGCGCGGGCAATTGTTCGTTGGAGGAAGTGGTGATGGGACTGAAAACCCGAAGCGATGTGTATAACGCCGGAACACGGATTGTAACACAACGTCTTGTTCCGACAAGCCGGTTGGTTGCAACTGTTACAGGATTGAAAGTTCCCCGTAATAAAGCGATTGTCGGTCAAAACGCTTTTGCCCATGAATCGGGAATTCATCAGGATGGAATGCTTAAAAATCCGACAACATACGAAATTATGGTTCCGGCGGATGTTGGATTTCAGAAAACGGATTTGGTTCTTGGTAAACACAGTGGTCGTGCGGCGTTGGCGGATCGCGCCAAAACGCTCGGTTATGAACTTGCTTCGGAACAATTGGTCAATGTTTTTGAAGAGTTCAAAAAACTTGCCGACCGGAAAAAAAACATTTACGACGATGATATTCGGGCGTTGATCGAACAACAGATTCACGAAAAAAAGGATAAACCGGAAGAAACCGGTTGGAATTTTGTTTCGTATGATTTACGCTGCCGAACCGGTAAAGAACCGCATATTACGCTGAAATTACGTTACGGCGACCGTGAATACACCAAAGAGACCAGCGGCGGCGATGGTCCGATTGACGCTATTTTCCTTGCGATTCGGGAGTTGACGGAAAAAGACATTTCGATTAAGGAATACACCGTACAAAGTGTAACAGACGGCGAAGATGCGCAAGGTGAAGCGGCAATTCTCATCAACCAAAGCGGTGAAATTTTTCGCGGTCACGGCGTTTCAACCGATACCATCGAAGCCAGTACCATCGCAATTCTAAACGCCGTTAACAGAGCGTTATAAAAATAATACAGACGAGGAAAGGACTGATTGTTTCTCTCCTTACTTTCCATTTGATACTGATTTTTACTATTTTTACCATGTTAATTTGAGCATTTCTTTTTGATGATGTCAAAGATTGTAATAATTTACTATTGACTAATGTGTACTTTTCTCCATATCATTGTGTTGAATTTTCTCATACGCATCTTCCAACTGTAAAATCAATAAATGAAGTAATAAGGTTTGTTTTTGTAGGAATCATTTTGCTGCGGAGGTTGTTTTGTTTGAAAATAAGGTAAAAATTAGATTTGTTGAAACAATGACAATATATTTAGGAAAAATCGGTCGAAATATTACAAAATTGAAATAGAAATTACTTCAGGCAACTTCTAAAAACTCAAATTTTACCTTACAGTCAATGGTTGTTTTTAATTGCACGCAGAGGACACAGATTATTAGGATTTACGCTGATCGACTTAATATTTCCATCGGCGCAAATTTGTTTTATCGGCGTTTTCTGCGTGCAAATGAATAATGTAACGATTCAAAAAAATTAAGTTTTTTAGAAATTCCCTTGAATTAATAGTTGTTGAACAGCCAGCCGGAAAGATAACGTTCACCGGTATCCGGCATAATTGTAACAATTTGTTTGCCGGCATATTCGGGTTGCTTACTCAATTCCAACGCGGCATGTAATGCCGCACCGGAAGAGATTCCGACCAATAAACCTTCACGTCGTGCCGCTGCGCGGGCAGTTGCTCCGGCTTCTTCGGAAATGACCGGAATAATTTCATCAATAATATCCGTGTTCAAAACTGATGGAATAAACCCTGCTCCAATTCCCTGAATTTTATGCGATCCCGGTAAACCGCCGGAAAGTATCGGCGATTCCGCAGGTTCCACCGCGATAATTTTAATATTGGGTTTGCGTTTTTTCAGCACTTCACCGACTCCCGTAATAGTTCCGCCGGTTCCAACTCCTGCAACAAAAACATCAATCCTGCCATCAGTGTCATTCCAAATTTCCTCCGCAGTGGTCAAACGGTGGTATGCCGGATTTTCAGGATTATCAAACTGTTGCGGCATAAACGCTCCGCGAATATTTTTGACAAGTTTTTCCGCTTGCCGAACCGCTCCTTTCATACCTAATTTGCCGTCAGTTAATTGCAGTTCCGCACCATAAGCCGAAAGAAGTTTACGGCGTTCCAAACTCATCGTATCCGGCATGGTCAGAATCAGACGGTACCCTTTCACCGCCGCAACCAACGCAAGACCAATACCGGTATTGCCGCTGGTTGGTTCGATAATCACCGCACCGGGTTTCAATGTTCCTGATTTTTCCGCTGCCTCAATCATTGCAATCGCAATACGGTCTTTGACACTCCCTGCCGGATTAAACGATTCCATCTTCACTAAAACTTCAGCTCGACCCGTGTTTAATTGGTTAATTCGAATCAGCGGCGTTTTACCAATCTTTTCCAAAATATTCGTAAAAATATTAGCCGTCATCACCATCTCCTTGTTTACACATAAAACATATAGATATACTATGTATTTATGATATTGAATAAAATCGGTTTTGTCAATCCTAAAATTCAAAAAATTAGGAAGCCATCCTATTCTGTGTTGTTCTTTTCTGCTTGCCTGCTCTCTTTCAATTGGCAACTTTCCATTCTTCACTATTTCTCTTATCTAGGGCGCGTTGACACTAATTTTGCAAAAAAACATGGGGCATCTCTAATAATTCATTTTGTCCACGAATTTTCACGAATGACCGCGAATAAACAATTGGCGATCATTCGTGTCCATTCGTGGATAAAAATAATTTATATGGATTGACCTTAGCTAAATCTTTTGTGTTCTTTGCGCCTTGGCGGGACACAAAGTTGAATTTTTAGAGATGCCCAATGATATTAGTGTCAACACACCCTAACTCCCCTATCGGGGCTAAGATAATTTGTTACCGTTCAAAGTATATCATTCTACTTCCTAATCCCCATTTCCTTATAATAATTCCTATATTGGTTTAGGATTTTTGCTTCATCATATTTTTCCAATGCTAATTCTTTGGCGTTTTTTCCCAATATTTTTCCTAATTCAGGATTTTCGAGCAAGTAAAGAATTTTCTCCGCCAATGCTTGCGGGTTTTGCGGCGGGACAACAAAACCGGTTTGGTTGTTTTCAACAATTTCTCCCAATCCGCCAACGTCGGAAACCACGATTGGACGTTCCGCAGCCGCATATTCCAAAACACTGTTGGAAAAACTTTCCGAATGACTTGAAAGTACCGCAACATCAAAATTAGGAATAATGGTCAATGGATTGTCGATTCCTCCGTACCAGATAATCTGTTCAGCAATACCTAATTCATTGGCAAGATGTTGTAATTCCTTTTGATGCTCCTCCAACGATTCGCCGACACAAAGGAACCACGTATCGGGAATTTTTTTGAGAACAATGTTGGCAGCGCGAATTAATGAAGCGTAATCTTTGATCGGACGCACGGAAGCAACCATCCCGATTATTTTTCCTTGCCGCGCCTTTTCGGGAATGGGCAATTCTTCGCGTTTTAACGGGTTGCGGAGTCCTTTCTGAATGCGGTCTGCGGCGACCGGATTTCGGATAACCGTAATTGATTCCAACGGTGTGCCGTCATGCCGAAACGCCGCTTGCCGTGCGGCTTCGCTATTGGCGATATATTTTGTACGAAACATTCGGCTCAACCGGTTAATGACGCGATATTTGAAACGTCGGTCATATCCGCAATCCCGACGGTTGCCGATCACTTGCCCGCACAAAGACAAACGAGTTGCCAATACGGCGGCAAGTTCACCCATTGGACTGAATGCCTGAATAATATTGATTTGCCGTTCACGAATCAATCGGGCTAGCGCAAAAATCCGGCGCAGCCATGACCGACAGGTTGCGCCGTAACGTTCTCCAAGCACAAGAGGTTGATGTTCCATTATTTCCGGTTCCTGCCGCCAAAGCGTGGAAAAGATCACAAAATGCTTGTCAAATTCCGAATCGGGAATATTGTTCAACAACCAGAGTAAATGTTGTTCACTTCCGCCGCGACTCGACCAAAGATCATCAATAAGGTATAAAATTTGAATCGGTTTCATGGAACAAATTGATGGGACTCTAAAAAACCTTTTACTTAAGGGAACTTCTAAAAACTTCTTTCTTCACAGATTAAAATCGACCGAAATCAACTAAAATCGATTTTAGTCGATTTCGGTCAACCAAAAAATGAGTTTTTAGAAGTTGCCTTAATTAAGTAAAATACTAAACGCAACTTTGATTTAAAAACCATTCGTCCCATTGGTCTCTATCGTCCCTATAGTCCCTTAGCCTCACTTTTAGGGTCAGAAGGGACATTTAGGGACAAATTGGGACAAATAATTTAAAAACAATCTGCGGACTTCTCTAGGGTATTCTCAAAGGTTCATAAAATAGACAATGATCCGGATTAACTGGCAACAATATGTAACAAACGGAGTTGTTCGGCGTCAACTTTTTTGTGACTGGCGACACATTGTTCGAGCGGAGTGAGCGTGAGTTCGCCGCATATTTTTCCGACCATTTTTCCGGTTTCACCGAGCAAGAGGGAACTGACGGCAAAATTACCGAGTTCGGAGGCTAAGATTCGGTCTTCCGGCGAGGGCGAACCGCCGCGTAAAACATGACCAAGAACAACCGCCCGGCTGTCAAACGGATTCCCTGCTTCTTTGAGAATTTTCTGCATCGCAAACGCTCCGCCGCTTTCGTCGCCTTCGGCGACAATTGCCATCACCGATTTTTTTCCTGCTTCTTTAATTTTTTGCAGTTTAGCGACGATTCGTTTCGGGTTTTCTTCGACTTCGGGGATACAGGCAATTTCGGCGCCGGAAGCGATTGCGGTGGACAGGGCAATATCGCCACAATGTCGTCCCATGACTTCGACAAAAAACATCAAATCATGACTTCCCGCAGTGTCACGAAGTTTATCGACGGCGGCAACCGCCGTGTGAACCGCTGTTGAAAACCCGATGGTGTAATCCGTTCCGAACAGGTCGTTGTCGATGGTTCCCGGCAATCCAAGAACTTGACCATCCCAGACTTTCTTCAACTCAATCGCGCCGGTGAGCGTTCCATTTCCGCCGATAGCGAGAAGAGCGTCGAATTTATGTTTACGTAAAATATCGGCAGCCTCCTGAACGCCTTCGGGCGTTTGAAAACGTTTTGAGCGACTACTATGTAAAATGGTTCCGCCGAGTTTGGAAAGACCGGACACGGAACGCATACCCATGACCGGAGAACCTTGTTCGTTGGAATAAAATTCTTCGTTTAAAAGTCCTTCATAACCGTGTTGAATACCGTAAACTTCATCATTGCAAGTACAAGCCGTCCTGACAATAGATCGTAAACAAGGATTCATTCCTGGGGCGTCGCCGCCGCTACAAAGCACTCCGATTCGCATAGGAAATTATAGTTTATAAAAATTTTATCTTGAATGTTGATGTTCACGTTCACACCGACAGAAGTAAAAATAGAGTATAGCAAACCAAAACGGCTTGTCAACAAAGCATTCGTGTAGAAACAGCCTGATTATTTTGAAATTTGCTGATTATTTCCTATTTTGAGGGATATTATTTACATTAAAAAATCAAGAGGTAGGCGATGTTTCGCCCGAAACGTTGCCTCATTTTTTGATCGACCAAAATCGACTAAAATTGATTTCGGCCGATTTCAGTCGAGAAGTTCCCATAATCCAAAGGTCTCAGCATGTTGGTAGGCGATGTTTTTCCGAGCAGAACGTCCCGTAATTGGTTGGAACGGACAAAACCAATACATTGACGGTGCTCATTAACCACGCAACCAAACAAACCTTGTAATGTTTGCATCAGAATCATTCCCGTTAAAAGTGTATGCCGGCTGGAAATTTCAACCGTACTGCGAATAGGCAACTCCGTATGTAACAGATGAAGTAATTGTCGGGCTTGTTCGTCTAATTGGTTACGGACAGCAATTTCAAGGTCAATGGTTCGAACATAGCCAACCGGCATGTCGCCATATTCTTTTTCAGTAGATTCCGTTTCAAAAAAATATTCGTAAACCGGCATCTCCGTACAATGATATTTTCTCGCAATGTCGAGAACGGTTTCCGGTTTCATTTCTGTGGTGATGGTGGGAAAATGAGATGGAGGAATGACCCAATCTTTAATCAATTGGCTGGAAACATCAAAGACTCCGTCTGCCAAACGCCGTTGAGTATCAAACAAAATTCCTGTTTCCTGACCTTCGTCCAACACCCGCGCCAACTCCTGACGACCAAGCGTCCATTGCAGTAATTGACGGGGTTGGCCAAGAAAATAAATCAGAATAAGATTCAAGAGTTGAAGTAATATTGTTACCGGAAAAAACAACCAATAACAAAAAACAAGAATCGGTGAAAACAATCGGAGCATGCGATTCGGCGCACGTAAAGAAAGATATTTCGGAAACATCTCGCCATAAACAAACAAAAACGGAGCAAGGATCAACGTTGATCCGATTTCCACAAAAACGCCCTGAGAATAAGGCAATAAACGGCTTACAAACAAAACAGTTGCCAGGGAAATCGTATAATTGGCAACATTGTTACCGACTAAAACTGTTGCAACAAACATGCTGGGATCATTGATAAGTCCAAGCAGCCGCGCCGCAACAGGGTCTTTTTCTAAAACGTCAAGCCGAAGCCGAAGTTTCGAAATCCGGTAAAATGCCATCTCTGAACCGCTAAACGTGGCGCTGAGCATGAGACCGAAAAAACCAAGAAAAACCGAAAACAAAATCATATAAAAAATTCCGTTTGTTATATTTGTCCCTCATGTCCCATTTGTTCCCAATGTCCCTATTTATCGGAATTTATCGGAAAATTTTTAGGGACATTAGGGGCATTAGGAACATTAGGAACGATGGGGACGATGGAGACAGACTAATGATTTTTCGAATTTGCCTTAGTGTTATGACCAACCATGCGGTTTGGCGAACAAGACCGATTGCCGAATAGACCGTCAAATGGAGTAACAGGAAACCGAAAAGCATTACCGTTGTCCAACGGCTTCGCCAAGAATGAACAAGGATTCGACCGGCAAATTCCAGAACAATTCCGGTAATCAACACTTTCAATCTGTACCGGCACGAAGGGCAATGTCCGCATGGGAAAAAACAACCAGCCAAACAGCAAATTCATCATCGTTTGATGATGGTTTGACAAGTTTTCCTGAACAACCGGAACAAAAAAACGTTCATTCGGCCAACGCCCCGGGTTAACTGTTTCACGTGCCGCCTGATTCATGACCAGCAGCACGGTAACAAACGCCATCCAAAACAAAACAAACCGCAACCCATTAAAAAATGTTATCGATTTCGAAAACCCACAACGTAACAATAATGACGGCAAAATGGTTGAGGTTAAAAATAAAACAAAAAAGAAGGAGATCGCATCTGGTTGAGACATGATATTAATTAATCGTTAATCGTTATTAGTTAATGGTGGATAGAGAACTTCGAAATAAAAACTTCTCGACGGGTCAAAACAACACGTTGATTTTCGTCTCTAAGAGAAAATATGTCAAGAGGCAGGCGATGTTTCGGCGAAGGGATCACATTGCTGTCTATTTTTATGTTCACCGCGAAAAACACGAATATTCACGAAAAGATTGAAAACATCATTTTCGTGAACATTCGTGTATTTCGTAGTTAAAAATCAGTATTAGAAATTCCACTGAACAATGACCATTATTTTTATCTCATGATATACTCCTCGCCTTTTAGATTTCGGTTTTTGTTTCCATTGATACCGTCTTTAGCCCCGCTAGGGGCGAGAAATGCATAACCGGCGGTGGAACGCAGCGCAACCTACGGTTATGCACCTCACGCCCCTAGCGGGGCTAAGAATTAGGATAATAGGATAAATTGATAAAAAAACCAAATTTTAAAGTAAAACGAGTATAACATCCTTCAAAATAATCTGCGAAAATCGGCGTAATCTGCGGACTTCTTTCTGGGAATTCTGTGGTTAATAAAATTAGTCGAATCAATTTTGAAATTCGGATTGTTTTTGAAATTCGACAATCACAGGTTTTTGAGTTCGCATTCGTCGTTTTCGTTTTGGTTCACTCCATTCTTTGGTCATCTGTTCAAACACATCCGGCGATTCATAGCGAACCACGCCCCCAGATTCCAGCATCGGTCCAATTAATCCCTTGAACACCGGACGACCGCGAAGACTCATATCTGTACTACAATCGTCCGTACCAATTTGAATATGACGGTGACGAATTTCTTCCTCGCTCATGTAATCCCGAATACGATAATCGCCTTCCGGTCCCCGCGTAACAACACGATAAATATGTCGTTTCATAATTTTACTTGCTCCCAATTTTAGCATGATTGAATAATGGTAATGTTTTTTGATCGGCTAAAATCAATCTTAGTCGATTTCGGTCGATCAAAAAATTGAGTTTTTAGAAATTGCCTTTAGGGATTCCCCAATATCTAACAGTGAATAACGTCTAGGTGACAAAATCGTCCGAAAACCGGTTGGAAACAACATTTTTTCCACTTCGTTGTTTTTTGCGAAGAAATGGTTTTCCCGGCTCTTTCGGTACATTCCGATTGATGGTATAATTAGCAACAGTCATTATTTTAGGGACAGAGGAGATTGAGAGGAGATTGCAATAACAGAAACGTTACGAAATCCGTCCGACCGTTAAAAACCTAATACGAACACACTTTATTCATCGCAAAACATTTTTCACCGTTTTATTCGCCATCTAACAGATAGTGAGTACAACTCGTAATTTCAGAACACACATTCCAACAACTATTTTCAGTCTATATCCTATGAACCGTAAAAAATCATCTATTCCGCAGAACTCTCCGACCGCCGCAAAACCGGAAGAACCCGCCAATAATGTTCGGGTTATTCGGGAATATGTCGAAGCATTGGCAACCGCTTTAGTTTTGGCGTTTTTCTTTAAGGCGTTTGTGGCGGAAATGTTTATTATTCCGACCGGCTCGATGGCAACAACATTGATGGGACGCCATAAAGATGTTCATTGTGAACAATGCGGTTTTCCCTTTCAAATCAGCGCCAGCGAAGAATCAAACGACGGTGCGGAACATCCCCAAAACGCTCGGAATTTGCCAAGCGTTTTAGCCGGAACCTGTCCGCAATGCCGTTACACTATGTATGTCGGAAAAAATAATGTTGACAAAAAAATATTCCCATCGTTCAACGGCGACCGAATTTTTGTCAATAAATGTCAATTCGATTTCCGCAATCCCGCACGTTGGCATGTTACCGTATTTCGCTATCCGGGAAAACCGCAAGTCAATTATATTAAACGACTTGTCGGTGTAGAAAACGAAACGGTGTTGCTCCGTAACGGCGATGTGTTCGTCAAAAAAAATGGCGAAACCGAATTTACCATTCAACGTAAACCGCTCCGCGCCTTACTTTCCATGTTGCGTCCGGTCGATGATAACGATTACGTGTTGCCAAAACTTCACGAAATCGGTTTGCCAACCCGTTGGTTCGACCATAACGGACATTGGAAACGTTCCGATGATTATAAATCGTTTCAAATAACATCAAACATTACAAAAGATGTTTCGGAAAATTCTACAGGAAATAGTTCGGAAAACCTAAAACCTGCGAGAAATTCTCAAACGAAAACAACATGGTTGAATTATCGGCATATTGTTCCTTCTTCCGATGACTGGTATTATTTGTCACAGGAAATGTTGCCGCCGAACGGATTGACGAATAATCCGCAATTGGTTACGGATTTTGTCGATTATAATTCCGGACTTGTTTATTCGCCGGATCATCCAATCATGTTTGATTCGGGACTAGCCATCTCAACACGGGAAGTTCAGCGAAACGGAAAATTACGCAAAGAATTTTTTTGTCGGAAAAATCTAAACGGTATGGGATTGAATTGGGTCGGCGATCTGGCGGTTTCCTGTCGGCTGCATATCGAACATCCTCAAGGAATTTTTTCATTTCGATTAATTAAAGGCGGTGTTGTTTTTCTGTGCAGTATTGATCTCCATTCCGGTAACGCCACACTGTCGATTCCCGATGTGCCGGAATTTCCACCGGCAGTTGCAGCAACACCGCTTCGCTGTTCGGGAACATTTGATCTGATGTTTTGTAACTGCGACGAAGAACTGCGCGTCATCGTCAACGGTAACGAAATTGATTTTCAGGGAAAAGGATGTTACGATTTTTTGTGTCAACCGGATAGTGTGCTGGTGCGGGATCGAAGTCCGAATCAACTTGATTTAACTCCGGTTGGAATCGGTTCGCAAGGCACAACGGTGCGGGTCGAACATCTTAAAGTTTTACGGGATTTGTATTATATTGCTTGTGACCGTTTGCTGAATTTGCAATGTGATCTGTTGAATCCGCCGTTTCTTGACGAATATTCACTCACGGAAAATTCCGTCAACAAAATTTTTTCCCATCCGGAATATTGGCGTCATTTCGGCAAAACAAATTCCGTAACTTTTGAACTCGGTAAAGACCAATTTTTAATGCTTGGCGATAACAGTACCCGAAGTTCCGATGGTCGTCTTTGGAGACGCAATGATCTTCCGCTTTACGTTGACCGGAATCTTTTGATTGGCGAAGCGGTTTTTGTTTATTGGCCTCACGGTCTTCGTATTCCCGGTACGCGAATCGCTCTCATTCCCAATCTACCCAAAGTACGGTTTATCGACTAATCTTTTGACGTCCATCAACTTTTCGCAAACTGTTTTTAAATTATTTTTATGTTCGCCGCGAAAAACACGAATGTTCACGAAAGATTTTGAACAATAAAAAATAGAAACATCATTTTCACGCCATTTCGTGTATTTCGTAGTTAAAAATCAGTATTAATTGCACTTTCCTAAAATAACAAACTACTTTTTGAAATATTTTTTGTTTTTTACATTAGCCCCGATAGGGGCGTCAAGATTATAGCCCACCCCAACGGGGGGGGGTTAAGTTCCTCCCAACCCGACGCCCTGAAAGGGCAACGGAATAGTGGAGAGTGGAGAGTGAGAGTTACGCAAGCGGAATTTTTACTATCCACTTTCAACTATCAACTATCAACTACTATATCGCCCTTTCAGGGCTTTGGGGTAGGATGACTAGAACCTACCCCGTTGGGGTAGGCTATAATCCGACTGCCCTTTCAGGGCGAATACAATTTTTGCGTGAAAAACAGGAATAATTGGGGGACTCTTTATATCGGAAAGCAAACAGACCAAAAAAATAAAAATACTTAAAAATAAGGAGATTAAACTACTTTTTTTAAGAA
>JAIRLW010000315.1 GCA_031259095.1 Planctomycetaceae bacterium
TCCAAATCGTCCGACATCTTGCCGGCGCGAATTTTCGGAATCGGAACACGTTTCAACGCAGCAGCCGAAACATCTTGTAACGGTTTATTGCCGCCTTCGGTAAGACGATCCGGTTGTCCGTCGATTTTTTCAGCGGAAGACGCGGAAGACAATGTTGAATTGTTGACGGTTTCCGTTTTACTCTGGGAATGTTCCGCGTCAACAACAGGAATATCCGGCTTGGAACGATAAGCGTCCGGGTTCCGCTGAGAACCAATCAAACGCTTACGGACTGGAGGCGCAGTATCAATGAGACTGTTTTCAGAACGGTCAGTATCAGAAGTCATAAAATTATCAATAAGTTTTTAGTCAAAATTGGTAATGTAAGAAAATAAAATCAGAACGGTCACTTGTAACTGTCTATTTTCACAATTGTTTTCGTAACGATAAAACGTCTTTTTCCTAATGCCCTGTAAGGGCAATAGGATGATAGCCCGCCCCAACGGGGCAGGGAACGAATAATACGATATCTGATCGCCCTTTCTGGGCTTTGGTTGTTGGCGATTTTTACCTGCCCCGTTGGGCGGGCTATCATCTCAACGCCCCTTACAGGGCTAAAAACCATACCCAATAAATTTTACAATATCTGAACAAAAAGATAAATAGACCGTTACGGTTGCTCGGCGATCATGGAACTTCCGACAACAAATTTTATCTCAAACACAGTTAAAAATCGAAAAAAACAAAATATTCTCATTACGGCGCAGCCGCAACCAAAGGTAGGCGATCCCTTCGCCGAAGGGTCGCGCCGGTGACGTTTACTCGATACCAGAAGGTTTGCCCTTCCTACTGCGTGTCGATTCAATAACAAAATATTGAACAGGGGCATTGCTTATCGGTATCTATTAATTAAATAATTAAATAATTAAACTGGCGCTGTCCGTATGTTAGGTAATCTTCAACGAAGGAATCGCCTACCTTCATCGATCAAAATCGACTTTAATCGATTTTGGTCGATTAAAGTCGAAAAAAAATCATGATTCTTGTACGATTTTTTTAGCGGTTTGCCGGAAAAAGCGAACGCCTTCGGCGACTAACGGTTGGTTGTTGTTCCAATCGGATTCGTATTCGATTGAAAACGGCGCATTGACACGTTGTGCGGCGCATTCTTTCAAAATTTCAGCGATTTTACAAACACCTTTACCAAGTGGAATATCGCGTTTTTGTTCATTCAGATCTTTGATATGAAAACTGACGATTCTTCCTTTGAATTTCTGAACACATTCGAGCGGATCAAGTCCGCTTCGATACCAATGTCCGGTATCACAACATGCGCCGATGCGTGTACTGCAATCTTTGAGGTGATCGAGAACAATTTGCGGATCCCAATAAATGGACGGTTTCGGATGATTGTGAAGTCCGACACTGATCCGGTATTCTTCGGCTAATTTATTGACTTCTGGCAGTTTATCGAAACCGGGTTCGCAGTTGAGTACGGAAATACCGACGGTTGCGGCAAACTCAAAATGTTCCCGATTCCCCGGACAAACGCCCATTGAATGCGGAACACATTCATTTTCGGCGAGCAGTTCACGAAATCGTTTGAAGGCATTTTTATTTTCAGGTTTGAGCAAATCGGGACCAACTCGAACATCAATCTCTTTCGACAATTTCTGACCGCTAAACAATTCGAAACTGGCGACGCCGCAAGCCTGAACTTTCTTGATTGCTTCATCGAATGGAAATCGGTTAAACGAATAGATTTGGGGACCGATTTTCCAGCCGAGAATAACGGCATAGATTTGGTCTTGATTGGCGGGTTCTTCAGATTGTGCCGAAGCGGAAGGCAATAACTGAGAGCCGAGCAAAGCGGCGCCGCTCAGTAAAGCGGTATGACGTAACAATTCACGACGTGTTGTCATTAGTTTTTCTCCTTTGTGACAAATGGGGTTGAAACACACGATGACCGGTTCATCCCACAGGTAGGACCGATCAAAAGGCTAGAGTTTAACACGTTGCCGGAACAATTGCAAGATACTCAGCCGCTTGAACATTTGGTTTTTGTACGTGGTTTCGGTTTTCGATTACGGCAATAATTCCAAGAGTTCAGGAGCGTTGAGTGAAGTAACAATTAATCGGGCGGCGTTGAAATCGCCGTTTTTATTATGTTCCGCGAGAACAACAACCGGAAACGCTCCGGCATTTCGTGCCGCCTGACTTCCGGCAACGCTGTCTTCAAGCGCCAGCATTTCCGCAGGAGAAACCGCAAATAGATCAGCCGCTTTCAGATAAATTTCCGGATTGGGTTTACCGTGTGTAATGTTTTCGGCAGTCAAGACGAAATCGAATTGCTTGGACAAATTTTTTCGCCGAAGCACTTCCGAAACAATCCGTGACGCACTGCTTGTACAAATTCCTTTTGGAATTTTTCGAACGTCCAGATAATCAATTAATTCAAAAAGTCCCGGCATTGCGGAAAAACCGTCGTCGAGGAATTGTAAAAAGAAATCTTCAGATTCTTGTTGGAGTTCCTGCCATGTTTCGGGAAAACCATACGTTTCTTTGAATAATTCAAAACAATATTGCGGTGGTCGTCCCATAATAGCGGCACACATTTCCGGCGTATAAATTTCTCCTCGCCGTGCCAAAAGAGCCGAAGCCGCCTTCCAATAGACATCCTCCGTGTCAAACATCAAACCATCCATATCAAACGCCGCCGCTTTTAGTGTCATAAAACCGATTATAAATGATGTAACTATTTGTTTCTTAGGTAAAAAAATTTTTATGATTATTAGTAGAACGTATGACAGAGTTTCCGTCAATGAGGAGAAGTCGGAAAAAAAAAATTCACTTGAAAATCTTTAATAATTCGTTTTTTAACCACAACGTTTGATGAAAACCTTTCGGCAAAAGGTCGCCTACCTGCACAAGTTGACGGCATCTTCAAAATAATTGGAAAATTACCTTGTGTACACATTGCACTTTAAAATTCGGTTTTTATTTTTGTAACCCAAAACATTGTGAACAAATGTTTCTGTAGTTTCAAGTAAAGGCGATCAGTTTTCGAGCCGAAATATCGTAATCTTATTGCTGCCGCCCTTACAGGGCTTTTTCTTTCATGGTTTTATATTTGTTACGTAGGGCGTTGCCCTACGCTAATGCGGATTGCCCCGTTGGGGCGATTTTAATAAACATCTATTTTAAAACGAAAACCGAATTTTAAAGTGTGATGAGTATGTTATCGGTTGTTATGAATTGTATCTATTTACCAATTCCTTCCGTATAACGAGTGAAACGGTCTTTGATCGCAGGCGGAGGAGTGAAACGTTGTGATTCTATAACTTTATTTTCGTCCTGAATTCCGGTTCGGGATTTTTGTAATTGTTGACGATTCTGAGCAGGTCGCAATCCAAGACTCTTAAACGCCTCTTTCCATCTGGCATCGTCGTTGGTTGCCGTCGATTCGGAACGCTTACTTTGTTCAGACATCTCACTCCATTTATGATGGAAATCACGGAGTTCCTGTTCCGACCAACCAAGATTGTCCAGAAGTTCCTGACTCGGTTTGGATTTCAATTGATCTTCAAGATAGTCCAAAACAAGATTCGTAATCTTTTTCGAATATTCCAAATTCGCGTCTTCTGTCGGTGTTTCAACATTCAACGCCGATGGTCCCTGTCCGCCAACAGAATTACTTTGGGCGTCCGAACCAACCGAAGAAGACGGATTGTTTTCAGTTCCCAATGAAGAAGGTTGAGATTGATTGTTTTCCGTACTTTTTTTCATATTTCGTCCGATATTATTTTCTGTACCATTTTTTATGTCGTTTTCCGCATTGTTTTGATTATTTGTACTATTTTTATCCTTTGCATTATTTTTATCGTTTGCGCTGTTTTCCGAAGCGGAATTTTGCAACGGTTTATCTGATGGTTTGGTACCGGCTGCGGAATTTTTGCCTTCAAGCAAACCGGAACGATTGGATTTATCTTGGTCGGAATTGCCGGATTCGCCGGAATCCGATTCGTTTGATTGTTTTGTTTCCTGTTGATCGCCGACGGATTGAGCGTTTTTCGTTGTGCTGTTTTGTTTTTCAACTCTGTTTCCATTTTTGTTATCAGATTTATTGCCGGACATTCCTTGTTCAGTGGATTGCGTTTGATTACTTCGTTCTTGTTGTCTTGTTTCCCGACCATTTCCATCATTACCGTCGGTAACAGAATCATTCGCTCTATCAACATCAGACTTTTTCGGTTTATTCGAATCACCGCCTTGATTGGAGCGTTCAGTTGAATTTGGATCAAGCGAATCGTCACGTTGGCGAGGCGTTTTGTCTGCCGGATCAACCGGAACATCCCGACGTTGTTGTTCGGATTTTGAATTATTCCCTTGATTTCCCGAAGATTCCGAAACAGAATCACTTTGCTGATTACCTCCGTTGCCGCCGTTAGTTGGTTCACTGTTTTTCGTATCGGTTTGATTTGAATGATTCGGTTGGGAAGTGTTCTGTTGGGAATCAGATTCTCCTTGTTTTTCTGAACGTTGTTTTTCAACATCTTGCTTTTCTGAACCTTGCTTTTCCGAACCTTGTTTTCCAGTATCTTGCTTTTCCGAATCTTGTTCATTTTGTTGTTGTTGTTGTTCAGATTGAGAATCCGGCGTGGAATTTGCCGGTTTTGAATCGGTTCGATTTTCCTCGCCTTTCTGATTTTGACTTTGATTTTGATTTTGTTCATTATCATTTCGTTGCTCATTATTCTGTTGCTCACGATTCTGTTCGTTGTTATTTTGGTTGCGATTCTGATTGTTATTGTTTTGATTATCATTTTTATCGCTATTATTATTATTATCGTTCAATTTTTTATCATCAAACTTACCTTCCTTTTTCATTTGTTTCAAAATTTCCTCTATCGCGTCACCGTCCTGAGTTTCAGGATTGATTGGTTTTTTTGAAACATTACTCTGCCGATCACTCTTTTGAGATGAATCACCTTGTTTCTTCCGAACCGATTGATTCGAATTTTCTTTGCCGTTTTGTTCTCCTTGCTTTCCGTTGTCGGAAGAATTATTGTTATAGGAATTATTTTTTAAGGAATCATTATTTTTTTGTTCCGAATGTTCCTTGTCGGGATTGTTTTGATTTGAATCATTTTGGTTGTTGTTGTTGTTGTTGTTCCCGACTGAATTTTCATCAGCGTTTGGAGATTCCGAAGTATTGGAATTTTCCTGTTGAGTAGATTCTTGCGTTTGTTCCGTTCTGTTTTGATCGTTTCGGGAATGATCTGATTTTTGTTGCTCCTCGTTTTCTCCATTGTTTTCTCTATTTTCTCTGTTGTTTTCTGGTTTCTGCCGTTTGTTTGCTTGTTGTTCCTTATTTTGTTCATTGCTATTTTGTTCCTCCTTATTTTGTTGCGTATTGTTTTGTTGTTCTTTTTTTTCTTGTTCCGATTTCTCTTTTGGCGGTTGTTCCTGTTTTTGCGGCGCAACAATTTGTACCGTAATTCGCCGAGTTGTTGCGTTATTGGGATCGGGGAATTTTGTATCGACTGCTTCCGCCCAAATTTCAGCGGTATCGCCTTCCGCGAGCCGACTGGTGATTGGCGAAAAAATCGCCTTACGTTGAATCGAACCTTTATGCTCTGTTGCTCCGGTTGCCGGAGATTCCAACAGTTCAACGGGACGAATTTGCTTGTTACCGGATTCGACGCGGAACCGAAGATAACGCAAACCGAAATCACGATCTTCCGCTTGAATCGGTAATTCCAATGAATTATTGAGCGGTAAATCTAATTGGGCGACCTCTTTTAATCGCGTATCGGTATCCGCCCACTGAACCATTGGCGGTTGATCCGGCAACACTTCGAGCCGGAAAACACCGCTTCGACGATTTTCATAACCTTCCTGATCGGTTGCCCGAAACGAAAAATTCCGAATCGTTGTTGGAGTGTTACGTTGCGGATCGAGTTTTAGCGTGATGGTTGCGGCTGCTTCGGTCGGATTTTCGTCCGCAATTTTCATTCCGACCGTTCTAAGCGGATCATTATCAAACACAAGATCAATCCGTTGTAACGGAATCGTGCTGCGCACGCCGATTTTAACCTCCGTTCCTTCAACGGCACGAATATCGCCGGTATTTTCGACGATTTTTTCCGGCAATCCGGTGTAAGGCGGAAAGCGGTATCTTAGTGAAACGATTTCGATGGCTGCGGTCGGACGCACCTTGATTCTAAACGTTCCGCTTCGGCTGTCGTTTTGGGCAATCCAGTAATCGACGCCGCTAGCGAATCCTTGTTTTCCCGGCGGAAACGGAACTTCATACCGTGTCTTCCCTTCCGGCAACGACATTGGGATTGCCTGCCGAACCGCTTGACCGTCATCGGTGGAAAAGAAAAGATAAACCGGTTCCTTGTTCCGACTAACAACTTCGGCGGAAATCGTAAGTTTTTCACCTTGCAGCGCAACAGTATTTCCGGGTTCAACGTTCAGAAAACGCACCGCTTGCGGTTTTTCGATTTTACTGATGGGCAAGATAATTCGGGTCAATGACGTCAACGGACTTTTAGGCGAAAACGTTGCGTAAATGACAAAGAACAGAAAACAGAGTGTCAGGGCAATTCCCCACCGTGTTACATTTCGTAAATCGACGGCACGTTCAGAAGAAATCACTGTGACCTTGGACACGGCGGTTTGAGTAACGCCGTCGAATATCCGTTCCGATAATTTATCACGGTTACATTCTTCCTGTTCGAGCCGTTCTTTACGCAACAGAATCCAATTAACGATGGAATTTTTGAGCGACGGACTGCTTTCTTCCAATAAACTTGCCGCATAAACTGGATTAATCGGATAAAGCAAAAGCGGGACAATCCGCCGATAAACGTAAAACACAATAATGAAAACAAGAATCCCAAAAACGCCAAGCCGTAAGGAGATGGACAAACCATCTGTGAAAAGCCAGTGATCGGCAAGAATCGCCGCGAACAAGACGGCAAGTAACATGGTTAAGAGTGAGAAAAACGACAACGAAAAATCAATTTGTCGGATAAAACGTCGAGTTTCATCAATTTGCCGATCCAATGTTTCATTGGGATTTTCGGCGATTATTTTTGCGGTATTCATACTCATTATTTGGAATCGCTAAAAATATTATTTTGGAGGATAAAAATTTCCCACAAAGACACAAAATTCACAAAGAAAAATGATAGAGGTTCATACTAAACAATACTAAACAATACTAAACAATAAATAATCATCGGCAAGCAGTTTGCCTATTATACAATACTATTTCCAATAAATTAAGGGAACTTCTAAAAATTTCGATTGAAATCGACCGAAACCGATTTTAGTCGAATTTAATCGATTTCGGTCGATCAAAAAAACAAGTTTTTAGAAGTTGCCTTCTCAATATCTTCGTGAATCAGTGTCCTCTGCGGATAACAATGTTGTTGATGACGGTAAAAACTCCGCTTGCGTCACAAACCAAGTATTCCATTTTCATTGAAATATAATAAAATAAAACAGGTTAGTAAAAATTTTCACCGGACATTTCACCAATTTTAAGGAGTATTCGTATGTTAAAGTCTCATTTGTATTTGTTTTTCGTTGGAATTTTGTTGACGGTAAGTCCGTTTTTTGCTGCAGCGGAACCGTTGTTGTTTGATCTTGGCGGCGACGGCTGGACACTCATCAACAAAAATGGTTCCGGTCAATGGACCATTGATAAACCGGAACTTATTACCGTAACAAACGAAAAATATGATAAACTTCCGTTGTTCAACGCCAAAGGCGCCGAATATAATCGCGGAATGAAACTTCACCAGATTCAGGCGCAGGAATGTCCAACCGCCTACGCTGTCAATCCCGATTCAATTATTGTTCGGGAACAACCGGAAAAAAACTCGCTCCAATATGAACTTGCTAAGGATTATCAAATCGAACCAAAATGGGGTTGCATTGGTCGGCTTCCCGAAAGCCGGATTAGCGGGCAACAATCAGTTTATATTGATTATGTTTACGGTAAAATGCGGATTGATTCTCTTGTTCGAACCCAATCCGGTAAATTGATTCTGAAAAAAGGCGTGTCACATGTTACAACACCCGTCCAGCCGGAACTTGGTGATGGCGAAACACGGTTGGCCAACATTTGGATCAAAGCGCGTATCGAAAAACTAACACCTGAACTGATTTTTCCGATTTTGGAAACCCAATATCCCGAACCGCCACCGCAATCTCCAACAACAGCGGAAAAACTGATTCCCCAAACGATAGCAAAACTCAACGCCGGTGAAACAGTTAATATTCTTGCGTGGGGTGATAGTGTAACTGATGCCGGATATTTGCCCAATCCGCAAACCGAACGTTGGCAAGAACAGTTTGCCGCACGGCTTCGTACCGCATTTCCCAAAGCCGATATTGTTCTGAAAACAGAGGCGTGGGGCGGACGCACTTCCGATTCTTACCGTAACGAACCGCCGGGAAGTCCAAAAAATTATAAGGAAAAAGTGCTTGATCTGAAACCGGATTTAATTGTTTCGGAATTCGTTAATGATTCCGGGCTGCACGGTGATGCGTTGAACAAACGGTATTCCAAAATTCTTGAAGAGTTTAAGGAGATTGGAGCCGAATGGATTATTTTGACGCCGCATTATGTCCGTCTCGAATGGATGGGGTTGCAGTCCGAACAAGGAATTGACGACGATCCGCGGCATTACACAAAGTCGTTACGGGAATTTGCCGCAAAAAATAATGTTGCATTGGCGGACGCCGCTAAACGTTACGGTCGGCTTTGGCGTCAAGGGATTCCCTATTCAACATTGATGATGAACAATATCAATCATCCCAACCCTGACGGTATGAAACTTTTCGCCGACGCTCTCATGGAATTATTCGAAACAAAATAATCATGAAAACCCGGACAAAAAGATTCCCTTGAAAAAATTCGTTGCCAATGTAAAATAGTAAAATATGTTGGCGATCAGGCAGCATTTGAGAATTAAGGTTTATGACAAAAACTTTGTGGCATCCGGCATTTTGTGAAGCAATGAAACTCGAACTTCATGAGTATCGGGATGTGTTGGAGTTTCAAGATGAACATCAATTGACAAGCGGTTCGTTACGAATTGATACCCTGATTATCAAAAAACTCAAAAATATTGTTATCGATAAAGATATTGCCCGCATTTTTCGGAACTATAACATATTTGAATACAAAAGTCCCGATGATTCGCTCGATATTCACGATTATTACAAAACACACGCTTATAAATTGTTTTACTTTTTTCAGAATAAAATTAGTGATATTGACGATATTTCCGTAACAATAGTGGCTTCACAACATCCGTATAATTTGTTGAAATATCTGTCCAATCGTTACAAAGACAACATAACTTCCCCTCAAAAAGGTATTTATGTTGTCGATCACGATATGGGACCAACTCAAATAATCGTTTCAAGTAAGTTAGCGAAAGATAAAAATCTTTGGTTAACCCATTTAAATAAACAATTAACAGCTACACGATTACAACGGCTTCTAACTGAAGCCGCAAAACATGGTAAAGACTCGGCGCTTGAGACTTACCTTGATGTGATCGCCGAAGCAAATTTCAAAACATTTCAGGAGGTAATCATGGGAAAAGCAATTGATCGATGCTTAAAAGAACTCGGTCTTGTCGATAAATGGCGTGCCGAAGGCAGAGCTGAAGGGAAAACTGAAGGAGAAGCCAAAGGGGAAGCCAAAACGATTATCCGTATTTTATCGCGTCGTTTGGAACCGCCTTCGGCATCGCTTCAGAAAAAAATCAATTCGATTCGAAATATTGCTAAACTTGATGAGTTGACCGATTTTGCTCTGACTTGTGTTTCGTTAGACGAATTTGCAACCGCTTTAAAGTGAAAATTTTAATAGCGTTTGTTTTTTTCAACTTTTGTGTGAAAGATTATCGGAATAAATTCATCCGAACATTTTTGTTTTAAAATCTCTTTGGTGAAGAAATTGATCTGAATTTACTTTTTATGCGAACGATTAAAATATTCGATACAACATTGCGCGACGGTGAACAATCGCCGGGCGCGAGTATGAATTTGAGTGAGAAACTCGAAGTTGCTAATGCGTTGGCGGAGTTGGGCGTTGACGTGATTGAGGCGGGATTTGCGATTGTTTCGCCGGGTGATTT
>JAIRLW010000362.1 GCA_031259095.1 Planctomycetaceae bacterium
AAAAAAATAGAAAAAAACTTATTGACGGGTAACAGCAAAAATGATAATATGTGGCAGTAGCAATTTTCAAATGGAGTAAATCATTGAAACAAAAGGTAATACGTGTTAGAGAAAAAGTCTATTATCATTCATTATTGCTTTTGTGGTTGAATTTTTTGGGCTTCGAACCTCAAGGCGAAATCTCAACCAATATTGGCGTCATCGATGCGATTTGGAAATCATCGGATATTACGGTCATTACCGAAGTAAAATACAGCGACAAAAAAAATTCTTGCCCAACTACTTGACGAAGCGTCGAAACAAATTCATGATCGAAAATATTACGAAGCCTATTTAACCGGAACAAAAAAAGTTATCCTTTTATCGGTTGCGTTTTCGGGAAAAGAAATCGGTTGCAAGATGGAAACGATTGTCTGAATTTTCAACAGTCTATTCATCAATTGCCGTTGAATGACGTGCAAAAAGAATAACTACTCAACTACTATTCCATGTTTCCTTTAATTTAATATTCCAAATTTTATGAGGTGAATTATGACTCAAGAAATGTTCCGAACAATGTTCTACTGTTTCGTTTTGTCCGTTTGGTACGTTCCATGTCTTTGGGCGCAACCGGTGCAAACGGAAAAATGGGTTGGCACAAACTATACGCCGGCTTATGCGTGCAATCAGGTTCAATTCTGGCACGATTTCCGCGATGACGTTGTTGAGAAAGAACTTGCGGCGGCGAAAAAGTATTTCGCCCTAAACACCTTGCGGGTTTATCTGCATCCGATCAATTTTGAACAGGATAAAAAGAACCTTTTCAAAAATCTCGAAACGTTTCTGCGTATTTGCGATTCGCACGGAATCAAACCGGGTTTTACATTTTTCGACGATTGCCATCGCCACGAAGGAATTTATCTCGACCGACCAACCGAACCGGTCAAAGGTTACCACAACGGACGTTGGGCTGCGTCTCCACAAGACAGAGACCGCGATATTAATAATCTTGAACGTTACAAACCTTACATTCAGGAAGTGATCCAAAAATACAAAAACGATAACCGCGTGCTTTGGTGGGAAACATTCAACGAACCAAATAAAAGCGCATGGACAATTGCCATGCGGAAAGCGTCCTACCAATTTGCGAAAGCAGTGAATCCGCAACAACCGGTAATCTGTTGTTGGGATGATTCGCCGGAAACGGATATTGTCAACGCTCACAATTACCAAAATCACGTTTACGATAGTTCGCGTGGCGGCTGGAAATATGGGATTGCCGGTTTTTCGTCGTGGGACGTCCAGACGGAACTCAATCCGTCGAAGGGTTGTGTTTTCACCGAAGCGGGAGCAAGATGGTTTGCCCCAAAACCAAGCAACGGCGAACCGGTTGAGGTGATTCGTTGGCTCGAAGTAAGAAAACGTAACGACCAATATGTTCCGGGCGTTTATCTTTGTTGGGAACTGATGGTCGGTAACTCGAATTGCCGTTGGTATTGGGGAACCAAAGAGGGTTCGCCGGAACCGACATTCCCGTGGTGCGGATTGTTGTGGTCGGACGGTACGCCGGTTTCTCTTGCCGAAGCCGAAGCGGTTCGACATTATGTTACAGGCGAAACGCGGGCGTTATTCTTTGACGATTTTCAAACGGTTACCCCCGTTCCGCCCAAACGCGATCTCTGGACTTTTTACGGACAACCAACGGCTGCGAACGTTTGTCAATTACAGTCGGATGCCAAAATGGTTGCCGGTGAAACAGGGTGGACGGATTATCTTTTGGAAAGCGTCGTGATGTTAAACAATTTGGAAAATGCTTCGGGCAATGCGGGACTGATATTTCGCGTCAATGTTCCGAAAGACGGCGTTGACGATTTCACGGGATATTACGCGGGTTTTGACGAAAAAACGCTGTACTTGGGAAAATTTCTCAATGGTCAATGGCATCAACTGGCAACTTATCCATTGCAAAAACTTGATTGTAAAATTGTTCCGAATGTTTGGAATCAAATTCGTGTTGAAGTGCAAGGCGCGCAAATCAAGATTTGGTTTAACCGCATGCACGAATCGGCGGACAAAGAAAACGGGTTACGAATTGTTTATACCGACGATTCGCCAATTGCCGCCGGCGCAATTGGTTTGCGAACCTTCAAGCGCAATGCCAATTTTGATAATGTGATTGTATTGCCGTTGCCGAAGTGATTTGGTTAGACACGCATCACACTTTAAAATCCGGTTTTATCACAAAAAATAAAAACCGAAATTTCGTAATCTATCAGTGGAATTTTTATTTGAAACATCCCAACGAGGAATAATCAAAAGATAGACCATGTTTCGCCGACGCGATGTTTCAGGCAAAAGATCGCCTACCTCTTGAACAAACATCGACCGGTTTTTTTTGATCAAATAATTCATGCGATCAATTGGTTTTTGTTTTAATTTCAATCAACTGGCAATTCGGGAATGCAGGAGACCCGCCCGTATGTGTTGACGGTTTTCAACATAACAAATGCAGACAGAACGCCCGCGTTCCAAAAATTACAAGAAACAGTTACCTTTATATCAACGCAGTTGTTTCAGGGTAGTTGAACATTAAATTGAAATTTTGTACCGCAGCACCAGCAGCACCCTTTATCATGTTATCAATTACCGAAATTGTAATCACACGATTCCCAACAACCTCCGCCGTTATATGAACATAATTCGTACCAGTAACATCCTTCGTTCCCGGAATATGCTCCACTATCTTGATAAAAGGCTCCTTGATATAAAACATTCGCAATAAATCAATAATATCCGCCTTCGCTAGCCCCGCCGTTTTCAGTTTTGAATATGTTGTTGTCAAAATCCCCCTGTCCATCGGCGTCAAATGTGGCGTGAAAATTACATTGGTCATCTTGCCGCCGCTGCTCGAAATTATCTGCTCAATCTCCGGCGTATGTCTATGCACACCAATACTATAAGCCGAAATCGTTTCATTGCACTCACAGTAAAGAGAATCCAACTTCGCCGCACGCCCCCTGCCAGATACACCACTTTTTGAATCAATAATAATGTCCGTCGATTCCACAATGTTCGATCTGACAAGAGGAACTAACGGCAATATCGCCGACGTCGGAAAACAACCCGGATTAGCAATCAAATTCGTGTCAATTATCCGCTGCCTAAAAAGCTCCGGTAAACCATA
>JAIRLW010000208.1 GCA_031259095.1 Planctomycetaceae bacterium
TACGTGGTTACATGCCGCGAAAAGACGGCGAATTGATCGCTTGGGCAAAAACAATCTTTCGTAATCTATTACAATATCGGAAGACTGATTGACACTAATCTGGTGTGACAACCCCCTAACAAACCCCTCGTTGTCAGGTTTTGTTCACGGTCCCGTTCACTGACACAGGTTCACTTCCTGACACCTCCCTACCAAAAACGCCCTGTTTTTAACAGGTTTTTTAACATAGTTTTTTACAAGTAAGGAAACATAGAAAAGGGAAAACCGCCCAAAGTGTTTTACACAAAACTAGAAGTAGTAAAGACTTACAAAACAAGCGGTTTGCCAAATCACTCGTGCAATTGGCAATGAACAATGAAAAAAACAACCACCACGCGCCGTCTGGTCGCCTACCTGACGGTTATTTGAGGGGGGATTGCTTTTTGATACTAGTTGTATAAAATTGCAAGATAAATTGTTTAAAATTGCATAAAAGTATTATTTTTATTTGAGTTAAAGTTTGGCGTCGAAATTGTTGTTGGGCGATTTGTTTTACTTAAAGCCTTATTTTTAAACGACTTAAAAAATAGTCAAAAAAAATTGGCGCTTTGGCATGAATTTTGAATTTATTATCATCGTCGCAACGGTGCGACATGTTTTCAACAAGTACAGTTGCTTAGGCAACAAAACAATTCTCACAACAGGTGAGAGAAAGAGATAAAGAGATAAGGATCATTAACATGAAAACGAAACTTTTTACAGTTCTATCGGTGATGTGTGTTTTGGCATTTGTTAATGCCGCGAAAGCCGATATCGATCTTGGAACGGGAACAGGGAATTGGGGAACAGCTTTCTCGGATATTCACGAGGAAGCCTACTATTACAAAGCTACTGGTGTAGGAACACTCGACTCCAAAAATCCAAACTGGGTAAAGGCGGGTAGTCTCAGGCATCCCAACACACTCGATACTCGCGATACGTGGGACCTCCGGCTTTCGTTACTAGAAAGTTACCTGAGTAATACGTTAGGTGCAAATCAAATAGACGCCACATCGTCCGATGCTTCGAATTCAAAAACTAACTACGGCTTGCTCTCAAACTCGCACCACAAGCTTAAGGATCTAGATAGCGACGTTTCAAAAAATACTTACAAAAGTATTTATGGCAGAAAAGCAGTGGAGTATGCTTCCAATACTGCGGCAGTAACAAACGCATGGAGTCCGTTGTTACGCGATGGTACGGGAACTGTCCTTAGTGTTAATACTTCCCCTACCAACGATTCTTCTGATCACAATTGGATATACAATGCTGCTACGGACACGATGACCGTCCAAAAGAAAACGATTACAAATGGTGCAGGCGACCATAATACAGGGCTTTATGCTTTTGTCAATGGTTTTAACTACACCGATGGAAGTGAACTTTCCTATATTGACGGTTGGTTTTCCGTGTTAGGTGAATTTGTCGGTATCTATATCAATGGATTTGCTCTCATTGGTACGGAGTATTTAACGCTGAGCGCAGATCAATTAAATTCGGAATGGTTTAGTAGTTACGATGTTGGTATTGACTTAGCCGCCCTTTATGCAAATGGTATTGTGCAAGACGGTAACAATAATATCGAGTTCATCGTGGATGCCGTTCCCCTTGATTACTACGCCAACAAATCCGTTGCTTCAGGTATCAATGAATACGATGATGGTGCGATTGCTTTTGCGGCTGGTCTTTCGCAAACTACTGCCCCTAACTCACAAACTCCCGAACCGGCAACATTGTTGATTTTTGGAATTGGTCTCGTAGGACTTGGTCTGAGAAGGCAATTGATGAGCAAAAAATCAGCATAACGTTTGACCACTTTGGGCGACAAACGCTATTCCAAAAAAAGAAAATTGAAACGTTATTAAATAAGGAGTTCGGAATAAGTTCATCTTTTCCGAACTCTTTTTGTAGGTATACCGTTTTCCTTTTAAAAACCTGTTTTATGCTTTCGTTTAACTCCGCAATTTAAGGTGTTTTTACATTTCAAAAACCGGTTTTTAAAGTGAAAACGGTATAATGGTATAATAGAACAGTTGAGTATTTTTTTGGAGGTAAGGGCAACATCATCAATATCTTGCCGCCCTTTCAGGGCATGATGAAAAATATTTTTTATCGTTACGAAAACATCTTTAAAAATAGACCGTTACTTCTTGATTGTTGACCTATCCCCCAAAAATGTAAAATAAACAGCCTGAATCATGATAAAAAATTTTGTTCACCGCGAAAAAATGAGTGACGACAAACAAACGGATCATCATACCCCAATACGTGTTTCCGGTTTTGCGAAAGAGTCTGTCGTGGACGGACCCGGAATTCGGTTTGTTATTTTCGCGCAAGGTTGTCAACGTGCTTGTCCTGAGTGTCATAATCCGCAAACTCATGATTTGCAAGGCGGAATGGAAGTTACGATTGATGAGATTCTGGAAATGATTGATTCCAATCCCTTGCTGGACGGTGTAACCTTTAGCGGCGGCGAACCGTTTCTGCAAGCAAAAGCCTTCGCAAAACTCGCAACGCATTGCCGAAACAGAAATTTGTCCGTCGTCGTTTATACCGGTTTTTATTATGAGGAAATACTCGCCGATTCTGATAATCAGGATTGGCAAGAATTATTGAAACAAACAAACGTACTGATTGACGGTCCGTTTGAACGTGAAAAAAGAACAGCAGAAATCGCGTTTCGCGGGTCGTCCAACCAACGGATTTTGCACCTCCCAGTTGGCGGCGGGATTGCCGCCGCCTCCGATAAAGGAAATTCGTAACAACTCGCCGCAATGATTTTATCAAGTTTTTAGAAATTCTTAAATTCTTATGGAAAACACAAACGCCCAACCACAACGCCCCGTATCAATCCGTAACATTTCCCGGCAAAAACGATTATTCTATTATTTAATCCGAATACCGGTTAATCTTTTTTTTATGATTTTTTATGGCGTTCGATTTTATGGGCGAAACAATATGCCGGAAGAAGGAGGAGTTGTTGTTATTTCGAATCATCAGTCGCACTTCGATCCGCCGCTGATTGCCGCCGGACTACGCCGCCGACTCAACTTTTTAGCACGAAAATCCTTGTTCCGGTTCAAACTGTTTGCACAGTTGATCGATCTGCTCGACGCTATTCCATTAGATAAAGAAGGAATCGGTTTTGAAGGTATCAAAGAATCGCTCAAACGATTGCGCGGCGGCGAAATGGTTTTGGTGTTTCCAGAAGGAGAACGAACATGGAATGGTGAAATCGCTCCGTTTTTACAAGGTTCGCTCGTGCTTGCCCAACGAAGTAAAGCAACAATCTTACCGGTTGCGATTAACGGGTGTTACGACGCATGGGCTCGCACAAAAAAATTTCCGCGCCTTTGGGGAAAAATTCGCGTCATTTATGGTAAACCAATTCCTTACTCCGAATTTAAAGAAATGAACGAAGAAGAACTACGACAACTCCTCGAAGCAAAAATCGCCGAACTCTTTCAAACATTGAAAAACAAAAAACAGTTTTAAGAGTGGAGAGTTGATAGTGGAAAGTGGAGAGTAAAAAAAATATGTTCTTAAAACGTCCCCAATGTCCCTCTCGCCCCAAATGTCCCTAAAATTTCCAGTCAATCACGGATTTTCTGAACTGCTTTATCGGGAACGATTTGTGTTCCTGAAGGACCAATGGCGGTTGTTTGAATCAGGACATCGCTGTCTTTCGCCCACGTAAAATGCGGAATGCCGGCTGGTTCGGTTAAAAAACTTCCCGGCGGAAGCGGAACAAGTTTTTGAACGTCAAATTCTTCGCCAACGCCATAATAATAAGTTCCCGAAAGAACCACCACCGTCCGCGAATCGGTGTGACGATGCGGAATAATCTGTTTTCCTTTCGGAATCAACGTCCTTGTAACATAAAGCCCTTCCGTTTTCGGATCGCCCAGCAAAATAACTGTTCGCGGAACCGTATTCGGATTATTTTGCTGTTGCGGCGGGAAATGGATTTCTTCGGGACTGAGAAACAAAATCGGCATCGACGATTGAGCGACGGTCGGCGATTTCTCTTGTTGTAATTTCGGCGGCGGTATTGGACGGGTTCGTTGCCCCGCAAAGAGAACCACGCAAACAATTGATAAAACAACAGAATAAAAAAATTTTCGTTTCATAATTTTAGATTTGTCCCTAAAATTGAGGCTAAAGGACGATAGGGACTAATGAGACAAATGGGGTCAATGAGTTTTAAATTAAATTGGGTTCTGGTAGGCGACGTTTCGCCTACCTCATGGTCAAATGACAAGGAAAAACTTTACCGTTAATTAGGGATTGCCCCCAAAAATCCGAAACAATCAGAACAATCTCTATCATTCCTCAAAAAGTGAAAACTAAATCTTTAGGTATAACGAGTATATCCGAATGTTTATCATCTTAGGATTTCGGTTTTTGGCAGGCGTTTTTTTAGAGATATTCCTAAAATGGTGGCGAGTTTGCCTTTTCGTTAAATTTTATTTATTTTATCTAATTTATTTAACCGTGTTTATTTTAACACTGTTGGTGAGATAGTATGGGTAATTTATTATGGTATTAAGGAATTTTATGTCCTATTTGTCGTTAAAGTCTTCTTATTTTTCCACATTGTCATAATTGATATTCTTTCTATGTTCGTCAATCTAAACCATTTATCAAAAACGGGTTGAGTGGACTCAAGAGAGTTACGTTTTACAGCCGATACTGAACTTGACCCTGAAAAACACATTGCGTGTCGGGGGGCACGTTCAGGGAAAGTCAGGAGCCGATCAGGAAAAGAAATTGGGTCGTATGTCGGCCCATCGGGACTGACGCAAATAACCAAGTAGTTCCAAAAGAGACAACGTTTGTTGATTTGACATGAACCGTTTGTGAAGGAGTGAGTCTTTCCAGGCGGAAACATAACAGTTGTTATCCACAACGAATTCTCTGAGGACCAACCAGGAAAAAAAGGAGAGTTTACCCAATGAAGTCCAGAATTTTGATGGCCGCTCTCGTTGTCACCCTGTTGATGGGCGTTCGTATTTTTGCGAGCGATTGTGGTCCGTGTGACCCTGCGAGTGATCCCTGCGGCGCGTGTGACAGTTGCAACAAATCATGTGATCTGTTTTCAGGTCTCAAAAAACTTGTTGACGGCCGTCCTTTCGCGACAAGTGACTGCGGTCCATGCGACGGTGTCGTTGCTTGTTCACCCTGTGATGAAGCCGCTTGTAACCCATGTGATGAAATCAGTAGTGATGATGTTTGTGGTAAAAAATTCACATTCGGCAAACGGCTGAAAAGTTTGTTTGCAACCAAGAGTTGTAATCCG
>JAIRLW010000211.1 GCA_031259095.1 Planctomycetaceae bacterium
TGATCACGAGGTCAACTTATGAACGCCTATCACTTATCATCCGCCGAAATCGCAGGACTGAAACTCCTGCCTAAAACGCTCAAGCAAAAGCGGGAAGCCGATCGCGTCAAAGCCGTTTACATGCTCGGAGCCGGTTATGCCGTTTCCGACGTTGCTTTCATTCTTGACCTATGCGAAGAAACCGTCCGTTTGCATTTTTTACCGGCGTAGAGCCCAAACTTAAATCAGATCGAACGATTGTGGGGCTTTTTCAAGAAAACAATTTTATACAATAAGTCTATCGAAAAGTTTTCCGGCTTTCAAGAATCATGCCGAAGCTTTTTTCGTTATCAAAAAAGTATGCGGAGAACTTGCGCACACTCGTCACCGATAACTTTCATCTCGTCAAAAAAAACGATTTTCAAAAGGAATAGGGGATACATAAAGAATTAAGGAGATAACGATGAGACCATCGCATAAAAGATATATTGCCGTTGCGGTAATTATTGTTTTGAATCTGATTGTTCTTTTTTGTGTTCGGTATTGGCATAAAAGTCATCAGGTTACTTTGGAAGCGGAACCGTATCGTCCTGGTATAGGCGGACCAGCAATGGAAGCTTTCGACAAGCATACTGATATGTGGATAAAGGAAATGCAATCTGAATCCATCGAAGAATCGTTTGCGTTGTTGAATGATTATAATGAGTATCATTATTCCAAAATAACACAATACTCAGGGTTTCGTATGTCTCTTAACACACCTGAAGATCGTGAAAAAAGATTGTACCAATATATGGTTCCTCAAGCGTTGAGTAACAGACGCTTTCTTAAAGCTCTTGAGGATTTGAAAAAGTTCCCACGTCGTCAATGTATCAAATTATTGACCCAATGTATTCAAGATAATTTAAAGGAGAAAATAAGATTATATGAATTGGATACAGTAGGTACTGTGAATAAGGGAAAACATTATGGTAATCATGTCCTTTACGCGGGAAATGACGCCGACGATTATCGTTCCCATAGATCACCGGGCGCAGATATAACACAATATTCGTTGCATTATGGAGTATTATCGTGTGTTTTGCTTGCCGGTCAATTAGAACTGGGTCAAGAAATGAGACCGGTCATCGAAGCGGTCATTCAGCAGGCAAAAAAAGAATATGCGTTATATAACAGCCTCGACGATAAAGCGTCGTCGTTTAAGCATGTTACCATTAAGCAATCGATTTACAATCCATCGGTTCTTGTAACGGGGACATTGTGTGATCGTTCATGGAATGTCGATTTGAAAAAAGAATTGTCCGGCAAGGGAAAATTGATCCATCGCGAAACTGTCGATTATCGTGCGCGTATGACCCAATACGATTGGCCCGCTGCTGAAGGATGGATGAAACCCGAACCATTCAATTCAACGCTTCCTTTTCGCTATTACGAAAAACTCACCGATAAGGAATTTAACGCCGCTTTTCCATAGAGACCGCCTTGAGCAAAAAGTCCGTGTTACAATAAAGAAGCGTTAAAATAGAGAATCCCCAATAGTTAACTTTAAGAATCAGTTCGGTTGTCCTATAATCGGAACAACCGGTGGAACGGCGGAATTGACGCCTGTTAATTGTTCCAGTGTATCAAGACGCTGTTCAACACGGAGAAACCGCGATTCATCAATCTTATGTTCGCAGTGAATTGATTTTCCGCCGATACTCAAACAGCCGGTAAAAACCGAACACAAGACGGAAATCAGAAAAAAAGTGATACTGATTCTCATTGTTTTTTCCTTGAATTTTATACACCTTCCATAACATCGGCAAAACTGTCCGAAAATATACAGAAAAAATGGATATTTACCGGCAAAACAAAGAAAAATATCAGAAATCGCCGACTCCGCTTGTATGATTTCAACGTTGATTATTGTCGTGAACAGTTCGCGTTGTGAGAAATACAAAGAAAAATTTTATCTATTCTCTTGATTTTTCCTAAATTATAACCTATAAATATGCTCTGGATAACTTGGTATATTCAGCCGTGTATTCATAAAGAGGTACCAAAAAACAGTCATTACCGTGACGCAACCCTTAGAAAAATTTAAAATTTATGAGAACAATTTTAACTCCGATTTTTGTATTGACATTTATTTTCACAACAAATTTATCCGTTATTGCGGACACGAATGACGATAGATTTGTTTCGATTTTCAACGGTACGGATTTAACCGATTGGTCAGGAATTCCGGACGGTTGGAAAGTGGAAGACGGCTGTATTGTCGGCGAAAGCACGCCCGAAAAACCGTGCAAAAAATCGCATTATCTTTACTGGACAAAAAAAGAACCGGATAATTTTCATCTCAAATTAACGTTTCGGTTACAAGGCAACGGTAATTCGGGCATTCAATTTCGCAGCGAAAAACGTCCGAATTGGGATACCTACGGTTATCAGGCGGATGTGGATGCCAGTCTTCAGTGGACAGGTTGCCTGTTCCACCACAAACGCGCCGCCGTTGTCAAACGCGGATTTGATAACATTGTTGATCCCGATGGTAAGGTTCATTCAAAACAATTTGCGAATCCTGATGAACTGATCAAATTCTATAAACCCAACGATTGGAATGATTACGAAATTATTGCCGACGGAAGTGTGATGACGCTTTTGATTAACGGCAAAATGATGTGTCGGGTGGATGATCGACACGCAATGGAATCAGCCAAATCTGGAATTATTGCTCTTCAAATGCACCAAGGACCGCCGATGAAAGTCGAGTTTAAAAATATTCGGTTTAAGGAACTAAAAAAATAATGCCAGCCGTGTTAGCGGCTGCAGGATCATAATCTGTGGATTTTTCTCTCTGTGTGTTCTGGTAAAAATAAAATAGACCGTCGCATTAGTCCCTATTGTCCCCAATGTCCCTCAAAATCTGAAATAATCGGAAATTCCAGTAAAATATTACGAATTATTTTTGCGCGACTTCGTTATTCCGGTTCAGGATAAAAATAGTTACCCCATTCTGAATAAACATCTTGTGCCGAAAGACAAGTATCGGTTAAATATCCGCGAACAGAAGAAAATTCCTGCAACCCGCGATAATAAAATTGTTTGTGCCGCTCGTCTATGATGAATGGAACAATATTGTTTTTCAAACATTCCCGAAACATAATTAATCGTCCAACTCTGCCGTTGCCGTCTTGAAACGGGTGAATTTTCTCGAAACGATAATGATATTCCACAATATGTGCCAACTCTATTTCAAAAATGGAATCGTACCAATTGTTGAGATTATTTATTTCTGTTTCCACTTCTTGCGGTAATGTCGTTTGAACGCCTCCCACTTCGTTGGGCATTTTTTTCCAATCGCCCACATTAAACCATTTTTTTGCTGCATCGGCAGCGCTTGTTTTCAAGATGAAATGAAATCTTTTAATCAGATCGTTTGATAATGGAGAGTCTATGGTATCAAGAAGATAATCAAATGCAACAAAATGATTTGAAGTTTCAATAATATCGTCAACCGGTATTGCCGCTTCGTCTTTGAATCCTATTGTACGTGTTTCAAAAATATAACGGGTTTGTTCTTCGGTAAGACGACTACCTTCGATTCGATTAGAATTGTAGGCAAGACTAACTTGTGTTTTATGATACAAGCCGCCTTTCCGTTTTGCCTGTCTTTCGTCAATTAAGTACGATAAAATGTTTGCCATCTTTTTTTAACAAAACGAAATTGATTGAATTTGACCGAAATCAATTTTAGCCGATTTCAGTCGAATTCGGTTGATCAAAAAACGAGTTTTTAGAAGTTTCCTTTATTGAGAGTCGTGAGAAAAATCGGGCGGATTCTTTCCGAACAGTTGGGAAAGACCATAACGAATATCCATTACCAGGCTGAGCATGAGCGGAACAACAAACAGTGAGAACAGTGTTGCGCAAATCAAGCCGCCAATCACCACCGAACCTATTCCACGATATAACTCACTGCCCGCACCGGATTTCACCACAAGCGGCGTCATCCCAATAACCGCTGCTGATGTTGTCATGAAAATCGGGCGGATCCGCGTCCGAACCGCCTCACGAATCGCTTCACGATAATTCATCTTTTCAATAATATCCGTTTCCGATTCTCCACGCCCTTTCATAAAATTCAACGTCTGGTGAACTAACAAAATCGCATTGTTGACAACAACCCCAATTAATAAAATAAAACCAAGCATTGTCAATGTATCCATCTGTTGCGTTGGATCGTAGTGATTGGTAATCGCCAACCCAATAAATCCACCAACCATCGCAAACGGAACACTAAACATTATCACAAACGGATACAGAAAACTTTCAAATAACCCCGCCATTAAAAGATAGGTAATCAAAAGCGAAAGGAAGAATCGCGATGAAATCAAATTAAGAACCGATTCCAAATTCAATCCCGTCCATCTTCCTAACATTGCACGCCGTGTTTGGGAAAGTTTGTCGGCATTGCCCGATAATTTGACAAACGTATCCGGCGTCATTCCGCCTTCACGATGTGATTCTTCAACAATCTGCAAAATCTGCGTTTGAGCAGTCTCCAACGCCACTTCGGGAGGCGGACTCACCGTAAGTCGAATCGCCCGCTCTTGTTCTACACGGCGAATCTGTTGCGAAGCATCCGCCTTCACAAAACTCACTAATTGACCCACCGGCATCAATTGCCGCTTCCCCTCTTTGTCCTGAATCGAAACAGGAAGCGTTTCAAATTCATCAGGCGTTAACGGAATATCAGGATCACGAATCAATGTTAAATCGATATTATCGCCTTCATAGTCAAAATCGCCCACGTAAATTCCGTCAATCATGGCGCGGGACGCATAAGCCAACGACTGCACACTCAACCCAAGTTCTTTCGCCCTCACCTGATCCACAACAATTTCCCATTCGGGACCGTTCAGATCATAATTTGCCGGTTCACTTCGAACCCCGGCACGAGAGAACACCCCGACTAATCGTTGTTCCAGATAATTGGTTGAATCGCGAAGCCGTTGCATGTCGGAACCAATCACTTCGATCTGCACAGAATTAGAACCGCCACCGCGCCTGCCGAAAATCCCTTGCTGCTGGGCATTGCCGGAACAACCGGGAATCGCATTCATCATCGTGTTCAGAAGAACTTCAAGCGGTTTGACTAAATTGTCGTCTTTGCTGGTTACGTTCATAAAAACACCCTGATTACGAACAACAATATAGAAACTTTTAATCGGCGGAATTTTAGAAATCACTTTTTTGGTTCGGGTGTCAACGATTTCCTGAATTGCGGAGGCTTCCTCAACCGTTTGGGCTTCCCAATACGGTCTTAAAAATTCTTCGGCACGCCGACCAACAAGAACATTTTGTTGAATCGAATACGCCGGCGGAAGAAGCATATTACCGTTCAACACGTTTTTATTACCGGTTGGAAGATAACTTGCGGGCGGCATCAGGTTGAAACTCAGAAGTGTTGCGGCGCCGGAAATGAACACAATAATCATTATTCTGACCCAAATACCGGAAAAACTTCGGAAAGTCAAAAAATACACCAAATGAGCAAAACCTTCCGCAAGTTTTTGACAAATCGGCGCCAGTCCAAACAAAGAACGTACAACACGATAACAGTAATTGTGTTGTTGTGTTGGTTTTTCACGAAGCCAGTTGACCGCGCAAACCGGAATAACAGTAATCGCAATCAATAACGAAATTAACACCGATGCGGAAATAGCAATAGCAATATCATAAAACAGTTGTCCCGATTCTTCCTGAATCGTTAACACGGGACAGAAAACAGCAACAGTGGTCAATGTTTGTGCCAAAACCGCGCCCCAAACTTCTTTTGTTCCTTCGTAAGCGGCAACGAGAACAGTTTTACCCAAATGAAGATGCCGGTCGATATTTTCCAACACCACAATCGCACAATCCACCACCATTCCAATTGCAAACGCAAGTCCGGCTAACGAAATCACATTGATATTACGACCGGCGGCGTAAAGAACGACAAATGTTCCGACAATCGAAATCGGAATCGCAATCGAAATAATAAGAGTCGGACGAAAACTTCGTAGGAAAAGAAGAAGGACAATAATTGCCAACATACCGCCTTCGTACATATTTTGCCGGACGAGAGCGACGGCGTTGTTGATATAGAGGGAATCGTCATATAATAATTCAAATTTGATTTTGTAGCGGTCATTTTTGTAAAGAGCGAGTATTCCTCCCGGTTTGGAGATTTCCTTACCGATGCGGTTTACTTCCTGCATGATGCTTAAAACATTGGCGCCGGTGTCGCGCCGAAAATACATGGACATTGAAGTTCGTCCCATACTTTGGTTAAAATACGTATTCTTTTTCAATGCCAAACAAGGAGTTGCAATATCTTTGAGATAGATTGGGGCGCCATCGACGTATTTAACGATCACATTACGAATTGGTTCTAATGAATCGTACCGTCCCAGAACTCGAAAACGAATATCTTGTCGTCCGTTGGACAAATCGCCGGCGGATTCGTTGAGATTATCATTCATGATTGCAGTCCGAAGTTCATCGACAGAGATACCGGCTTGTGCCAACACCACCGGATCAAACCGGACTTGAACTTCGTGTTCACGCCCGCCATAAACATCGACTTGTGCTAAACCTTTAATTCGTTCAAAGGCTGGTTTAACAAAACGGTCAGCATAATCATAAAACTCTGCCATTTCGAATTCGGGATTATTCTGTGAGGTGAACAATCCGAAGGCGATAGCTTCATCGGTATTTGCGCTGGCGGCGCGAATGACTGGACGTTCAACATCATCGGGATAACGCGGAACTTCATTAAGGCGGTTGGAGGTTTCCTGCACGGCGCGGCTCATATCATAACCGACGGTAAATTCGAGTTCGATTCGTCCTTCACCTAATTGGGCGGTTGAGGTCATTTGATAGAGTCCTTGCAATGTTTTAAGTTTTTTCTCTTGTTCCATGAGAATAGACTTTTCAACTTCTTCGGGACTTCGTCCTTGCCAGGTGGTGCGAATTGTAACGACGGGGCGTTCCACATCCGGCGTCATCTGAACGGGAACAGCAAACAATGCCAGAACCCCAAAAAGAATTGTCAACAAAACCCCAACAGCAACCTTAACAGGATTGTTAATCGAGAATTTAATAATGTCCATAATATTAACCCAAACAGTGCATAACAATAAACGGACTTTTCATAAAGAATCCGCATTTTATCCGAAACAGAATGCCATTGCAAGCAATTGAACCAACTCAACTTTCCACATTTCGTGGAAAGTTGATCGTGGACATGAAAGAAAGAATAATTGTCAGGTAGGCGACCAGACGGCGTGTGGTTGCTTTTTTTCATTGTTCATTTCTAATTGCACGAGTGATTTGGCAAACCGCTTGTTTCGTAAGTCTTTGTATTTTCTAGGTTTGTGTAAAACACTTTGGGTGGTTTTCCCTTTTCTATGTTTACTTACTTGTAAAAAACTATGTTAAAAAACCTGTTAAAAACAGGGCGTTTTTGGTAGGGAAGTGTCAGGAAGTGA
>JAIRLW010000486.1 GCA_031259095.1 Planctomycetaceae bacterium
AAGATTTTGAACAAAACGGAATTTCCGGGTTACGGATATTTTGTTGATCAAGGTGAAAGTACGTGGCCCGAAGACTGGAAAATTGACGTTCCGAGCAAAATTCATACTTGTTACACGGGCATTTCAGGATGGTTGATCAAAGGACTTTTCGGTATTCAACCCGACACGAAGCGTCCGGGTTACAAACATTTCATTATACGTCCGCAAATTGTCGATGAAGCAACATTTGCCGAAGCGTCGTTGGAATCGCCTTACGGTCAAATCTTTTGCCGATGGGAGCGTTCCAACGACGGCGTAACATTATTTGTAATCATTCCGCCCAACACTACCGCAACCGTTTCTTTGCCAGACGGGACAAATGCCGATCCGATTCGTGCCGGTAAATATAAATTCACTGTTATACCGCAGGCACTTTAAAAAATAGATATTGCCGGGATTTGACGGCTATTTTATATTGATGATCACGAGGTCAACTTATGAATGCCTATCACTTATCACACTTTAAATTTTGGTTTTCGTTTTAAAAATATATTTACTAAAATCGCCCCAACGGGGCAACCGGCATTAGCGTAGGGCAACGCCTACGTAACAGATATAAAACCATGAAATAAAAAGCCCTGTAAGGGCGGCAGCAATAGAATGGCGTCATGATTACGGCATTCAGGCTTACGCCTTTTCAGGGCTTTATTTTCAAAGGGAAACCAATCGTAGGCGTTGCCCTACGCTAATGCTGCTTGCCCCTTCGGGGCGAAAATTTGTTCAATAGTTCGACACGGAAATAGGGTTCATCGTGCAATTTTTCGACTTAAAACTAATTAAATGTTTATTAGATATATGTTGTGTTCTAAAAATAAAAACCGAATTTTAAAGTGCAATGAGTATAAAACATGATAATGGTGATTGCCGAAAGTACACATCTGTTCTTATATTTTGAACGGTTCCAAATGACCTTTTTTATTTTCCTTTGCTCTGCAAGGGGAATACTGTAACCGTATGCTTTAGTGACGGTTATTCGCAATCATAAAATAGAGTGTTGTCTCTTGTAGTTTGTATTGTTATAATCATTGGTCATTTTTGGTGTGTGGAAAATTTACCATCAATGTTCCCTATCGTTTATGGGAACAAATTTTAACCCTCACAAAGGAGTTGTTTATTATGTTTATTTATCTGGTTGAAATCAAGGTCAAGCCGGAACATCTTGAAGAGTTCAAAACGGCAACACTGGATAACGCCCAAAACACGGTGCGTGAACCGGACAATTTTCGTTTCGATGTTCTCCAACATCCTGACGATATAACAAAATTTATTCTTTATGAAGTTTACGCCGACGAATCCGGTTTAGAATCTCACCGTAAAACGGAGCATTACGCACGGTGGAAAGCAACCGTAGAATCATGGATGGCGGAACCGCGAAAAGCTGCAAAATTTTCCGCGTTACACTACACCAAAGAATCTACAGATTGACGTGGAGCAATCTGGTCAATATTAGGTAGGCGATGTTTCGCCGACACGACCTTTTGGCAAAAGGTTCGCCTACCTGATAAGTCGCCTACCTTGTATTCAAACAATTGCCCCTATTATTCGCAGATTGACGCAGATATTGATATTGATAAAAACAATCTGCGAAAATCAGTGTCATCTGCGAACTACAGATGATAAAATAATATTTTTTACTATGCCGATTTCTCTGTTTCCGCAAATCCATATTTCGCCGAAGGGACGCCCTTATCTTGGCGAACCTGAACTATCCGATCAACATTCCGAACCGAAAAATACGGAACAAACCGTTTCACCATTAGAAAACAGAATCCGCAACGCCTTTGGATATGATCAGGATTATCCGAATGGGCTGTTACATCTTGCAACGGTTGAATTAGAAACGGTATTGCCGGTTGATTTTGATTTTTTGCGGAATTTTGCAAAAAATTATCTGACGCGGTTATGTCATCTTCCTGAATTGAGCAATTTTAGCGGTAACAATACCGGCGATAAATTAGTTGTGAAATTACCGCCGATTCCTCCGCCGTCGGTTTTTGAGACGGAAATTTTTCTGACTAATATTCCGCCGATGCCGGGTGCGGAATATCTCACAGCGGAAGTGCTTACCGAATGGTGGCAGGAACTCGATAAATTTGTACATAAAAAGATTGAACATTATCCGTCGGGAGCGGCGGATTGGATTCAGCAACAAAATCCTCTTTGGCGCACAGTTGGTCGTGTTACATTCCATCTTGCCGAAAACAAACGCGATGAGGTAAGACCGTTTGCATTTATGGCGACTTACACCGATAAAGTTTCCGCCAACGCCAAACCGATTCAGTTACCGTTATCGAAGGCATTGACCGAATATGCGTCAGTTCAGGATCGCGGGGCGTTGCTTCGATTATTGCAACCGATCACTGTTGCGGCGGAACGATGTTCTTGGCTGCAAAACATGGTTTCCGATCAAACGGTTTATCAGCCTCGCGCGTGGACTCCGCAACAGGCATATCAATTGTTACAAGATATTCCGGTACTCGAAGAATCCGGTTTGATTGTTCGTGTTCCCGACTGGTGGAAAAGCCGTCAAAGTTCGCGTCCGCAGGTTCGGGTTAATCTTGACACGAAAAAATCGTCCGCGCCGCTGAATGTCAACACGCTTTTGGATTTCCATCTTGATACGGTTTTGAACGGCGAAACGTTAACGGAAAAAGAATTGACGGAATTATTGAACGCGGACGGTTCTTTGGTGCGTCTTCGCGGTCAATGGGTTGAAGTTGACCGTGAAAAACTTCAGGCGGTTTTGGAACATTGGCAAAAAATCGATAATATTGTACAGAAAGAAGGTTTATCGTTTTATGATGGTATGAGACTTCTTTCGGGTTTGCCGGTTCAAGGTCAATGGAATGCGATTGATAAAGAAACGGAATTTCGTGATTGGTCGGAGGTAACGCCGATTGGTTCTTTTGCCGAAACGCTTGCGGCGGTTCGTGATCCGAACCGGACAACCGATTTTTCGTTCGATAAAGTCGGTCTTTGCGCAACACTTCGACCGTATCAGGAAATTGGCGTTCGTTGGCTTCGTCTGATGTCGCAACTCGGTTTAGGCGCATGTTTAGCGGACGACATGGGACTTGGTAAAACGATTCAGGTGATTACTTTACTTTTAACGTTCAAAAAAGAGCGCAAAAAAGAGCAGGAGTCAAAACAGTACGATGTTTCCGTTTCACCTCAAACTGTTTCACAACAAACAGTTTCCCTGCTTGTTGCTCCGGCGTCGTTGCTTGGAAACTGGGAATCGGAAATCAACAAATTTGCGCCGGAATTGAAGTTACGGATTGCTCATTCCAGCGGAACCGGAACCGAAGAACCGAAAAATTTGCACGAAATTGATCTTGTGATGACCACTTATGGAATGGTGGAACGTATTGAATGGATTAAATCGAAACATTGGCGTACAATTATTCTTGACGAAGCGCAGGCGATTAAAAATGCGGGAACACGGCAGGCGAAAGCGGTTAAAAGTCTTCAATCGAACGGGCGGGTTGTATTAACCGGAACGCCCATTGAAAACCGGTTATCCGATCTTTGGTCGCTTTTCGATTTTCTCAATCCTGGTTTGTTGGGATCAAGTAAAGATTTTACAAAATTTGTCAAATCACTTTCGGACAAAAACAACGCCGTGAATTACGCACCGTTGCGAAAATTAACGCAACCGTATATTTTACGGCGTTTGAAGACGGACAAGCGGATTATTTCCGATTTGCCGGACAAGACGGAGATGACGGCGTGGTGTGGTCTTAGTAAAAAGCAAGCCGTTTTGTATTCGCAATCGGTGGAACAGTTGACTAAGGAATTGAAGGAAAAGCGTGACGGAATTGCCCGCCGCGGTCTGATTCTTTCTTATTTGTTACGGTTCAAGCAGATTTGTAATCATCCGGCGCAATTATCAGGCGGCGGCGATTACGATCCGGTGTTAAGCGGTAAATTTGAACGGTTGAGGGAAATTTGTGACGAGATTGCGTTGCGTCAGGAAAAGGTTCTGATTTTCACGCAGTTTCGGGAAATGACGGAACCAATTTCGTTTCATTTACAAAACGTTTTCCGGCGAACCGGTTTGATTTTGGACGGAACGACGGCGATTAAAAAACGTCGTGAGATGGTTGAGGCGTTCCAAACGGAATCGGGACCGCCGTTTTTTGTGTTATCGCTCAAGGCGGGCGGAACCGGTTTAAATCTGACGTCGGCGTCTCATGTGATTCATTTTGATCGCTGGTGGAATCCGGCGGTTGAAAATCAGGCAACGGACCGGGCGTTCCGTATCGGACAATGTAAAAACGTTTTGGTTCATAAATTTGTTTGTCGTGGAACGGTCGAGGAAAAGATTGATGAAATGATCAGGAATAAACAGAGTTTAACCAATGAAATGATCGAAGGCGGCGAAACGATGGTTACGGAAATGACCGACGAAGAACTGCTCAACATGGTTGCTCTTGACATCAACCGCGCCGGCGATTCGTAACGATTATAATTGTCTATTTTATTAACCTTCGAGAATACCAAGAGAGAAGTCCGCAGATGACGCAGATTATTTTTCAGTGGTTAATAAAACCTGCACTTTCTTAAAAAAAGTAGTTTAATCTCTTTATTTTTAAGTATTTTTATTTTTTTGGTCTGTTTGCTTTCCGATATAAAGAGTTCCCAAATTATTCCTGTTTTCCACGCAAAAATTGTATTCGCCCTGAAAGGGCGGCGTCTTTGTCCCTAATGTCCCTTTGTCCCTAAAGTCCCTTGATCTAAGTGACCATTGGGAGACGGCCCCCCCCAAGGCGTCGGACGGCTCAAAATGAGCAACCAATCCTTCACCATCAAAATCTGATCCGCACGCGGACCAGGAAGCCAATCTCTCTTGTGTGTCATAAAATTCTCCTCGTTGTAAAATTTTTGATAAAACAAAATTCATACATCGAACA
>JAIRLW010000525.1 GCA_031259095.1 Planctomycetaceae bacterium
TTTTTATTTTTACTACGAAAAACACGAATATTCACGAAAGGTTTTAAATAATAAACAATAAAAAATAGAAACATTTTTTCGTGTTCCTTCGTGTATTTCGCAGTTAAAAATCAGTATTAGAAATTCCGCTGAACTATTACAAATTGTTATTTCAATTTTTTGATTGTTTTGTCTTTTTAAAAACGGGGTTATAAATAATAGGGTCGATAAAAAACAGAACATCGGCTAATCCGCAGAGTTGCACAGTCTGTGAAAATCTGCGCAATCTGCGGACAATGCTTTTAGTTGCGCTATATTTTCCAAGGCGCACGCAATGAGCGTGAAAGCATTTTTGATTGTTCTGGAGTTGGGTCGATCAGTTTCATGTTGACCGGATCCCATTTGACTATTGATTTTGTCCGAACCGCAATATCGCAAAGATGACTGATATTATCACTACGAACCGCATCTTTTAGCGTTGAAGCCGGTGCAATCCGTGTTTTAACGCCGTTGATGAAATCGGCGTAATGATTCCGTTCTACTTTGAGAATTGGTATGGCATCGTCAATTGGAGTTTTCAACAGTTCGGGATTGCCGGCGGAAGTTCCGTTACGCCGTACTTCAATCCAACCGTTTTCACCAATAAACCGTGTTCGGTCGCCGCCGGTTTTGAAACGGAGATTAACTTCACCAAGTTTAATTTTCATGTCCCAGTTATAAACGGTGTCATACAATCCTTCGGTTGGAATCGTTCCGGTTCCTTCGACAACAATTGTTCCGCTGAGATCGGCGTCGCTTCCCCAAACCATAATATCAAGCGGGTGCGCTCCCCAACCGCCAAGCAAACCAATGGATTGGTCGTAAATAAAATAGGTTCCGTTCGGTTTGCAACGATCAGAAGTGTACGGTTTTTTCGGTGCGGGACCAAGCCACATTTCATAACCGTCTTCGCCAAGATCAGGAGGAATCGGAACTTCTGTTGTGGAACCGCCGGCTCCGCCGTTTGGGGCGTCCACTTCAATGGTGTGAATATTACCGATAATTCCCTTGCGTACCAAAGTACAACCGCGCCAGCAATTTTCTTGACCTCGTTGTTGTGTGCCGTACTGAAAAACTTGATTGTTTTCGGCAAACACTTTTTGGCACAACAAATTTTGCTCAATAGACAAACCGAGCGGTTTTTCCACATAGGCACTTTTTTTAGAGCGTGCCGCCATGACAGCGATAGGAACATGCCAGTGATCCGGTGTTGCGATCACAACGCAATCAATATCATCACGTGCGAGCAAATCGCGAAAATCGTGATATGCTTTTCCTTTACAGACAGCGGCATGACCATCACGGCGGCTTTGGAAACAGTCCGCAACCGCAACACTTTGTGCTTCTTTAACTCGTTGAATCGAACGGAAAAGATGTCCGCCCTGATTCCCAACTCCAATATGACCAACAGTTACACGTTCACTTGGAGCCGCTTTTTCGTCATTGCCGAACACAGAATTCGGTACAATCATTGGTACGGCAATCGCCGCTGTTGTTGTTCCGGCGGTAACCTTCAAAAATTCACGCCGTGAAAATTGTTCTTGTGTCATCTTGATTTCTCCTAGATTAAAGGGTAATTAAATTATGGGAACTCCTAAAATTTATTTTTTGACAGGATAAAATTGACTGAAATCAAGTAAAATCAATTGAAATCGAGTAAAACATAATCCTTTGCCAAACTTTTTAAAAGTTACCGCCTAATAATATCACAAAATCTAATACCTGTCGTTCAAAATTTTACACGTATAAAATTTTATACAAACATGAGAATAATTTCGGAATTTTTTATATATAAAAAATCCATATCTCCTCGAATTAAAAAGAGTTAAGAAAAAAATGTTAAAAGATAAAAAAAACAAACGCAACGCCCTTTTGAACATCCTACTCTGTGTGACTTGGCATGGAAAGTTGCCCTTTACTACTTTAATACTTGACTGAAATCATGGGTCTTGCTTTAAAAAACGAACTATTCCGCTGAATAATTACTAATTTGCAACTATTCAGTTGTTTTTCCTTATCTTCTGTATATTCTGCGCATTTTGCGTTTAAATTAACACTGAAATTTAACGCAGAATACACAAAAGTACGCAGAAATTATGGAAAGTAGAATTCAGCAGAATTATCATTGCAAAAATCCAACTGAATAGTTACACTAATTTCGTATGGTTAATGAATTGATTTATTTAGACAATGCCGCAACTTCGTGGCGAAAACCGGAAACGGTTTATCATGCGGTGGACAAGGCGTTACGGGAACAATGCGGCAATCCGGGACGTGCGGGACATCGGTTTGCGGTTTCGGCGGGGCGTGTTCTTGACGACGCACGACTGTTTTGCACACGATTATTCAACGCCGAAAAACCGGAACAGATTGTTTTTACCGCAAACGCAACAATTGCCGTTAATCTGGTTCTCAAAGGGATTCTGAACTCCGGCGACCATGTGATTACAAGTTCGTTGGAACACAACGCCGTTGTTCGTCCGCTTCACCGTCTGGAACAACGCATCATTTCAGTTTCAAAAATTCCGGCAGACATTGATTATGGAATACGGACAGACCTTTTGGAACAAACAGTAACCGCAAAAACAAAACTGATTATTTGTAATCATATTTCCAATGTTTTTGGTACGGTTAATGATATTAACCGGATTGGTCAATTTTGTCGTGAACGCGGAATTTTGTTTGCGGTGGACGCGGCGCAATCGGCGGGATGCCGGAATATTGATGTTCAAGCGATGGGTATTGATTTCCTAATCTTTTCAGGGCACAAATCACTTTTTGGACCTCAGGGAACTGGAGGTTTGTATCTTCGACCGGGTTTGCAACTCGAAACCATCATAGAAGGCGGAACCGGCAGCCGTTCGGAATTACTGGAACAACCGGAATCGTTGCCGGATCATCTGGAAAGCGGTACACCCAACACGCCCGGCTTAGCCGGTTTGACCGCTGGAATACGGTTTATTTTAGAAACAGGAATTGATGTGATCGCCGCGAAAGAAACGCAACTTGTGAATCGTTTATTGACAGGACTTGCCGAAATTCCCGGAATCCGTATTATTGCACCGAAACCGAAATTTGAACGCGGTTGCATTGTTTCCGTACAGTTAAAAAAGTTTTCGCCTGAACAAGCGGCGTCGATCTTAGATTCTAGTTTTGGTATTGCAGTTCGTAGCGGTTTCCACTGTGCCGCCGACGCCCACCGTTCGATGAACACACTGGAAAACGGCGGGACATTACGAATCAGTCCGAATTATTTTAACGAAAACCAACACATCGACGCTTGTCTCGACGCTCTCCAAAAATTATCGTAACAACTTGCCGTGTTTGATTTTTTATACGCAAAAAATTCGAAACGATCAGGAAAATTGACGCCTAGTTTGTAACAATAAATTTTATACGTTTTATTTTTTCTTCGGGGAGCGCTGTTTTGAGACCGGTGAGGAGTTCTGATTGGCGGAACGAAAGTTCTTGAACAAAAGCATGATGCGGTACGGCAATTTCGATTGTTCCTGATTTGAGAGCGATCACCCGTGTTACAGACCCAAACGGTTCGCCGACCGTTTTACGCCAAATCTGAGTGATTTGTTCCGTATTCCGCTGTTTCTGAAGTCCATATTTGGCAATCAGTTGAGGCAAAACATCCGCAATACGAACAACCCCAACTTTCGAAGAGGAAATAAAAGCCGTTTTCTTTTTCATTTATTTTGGGCAAAATGGTATTTTTAGAGGTTTCCTAGTTGCTAACAATCATACTAAAAAGGAACGGTTTCATAAGAAACCGTTCCTTGTGCGAATGATCGGTGAAAGTGACATCTCAATGAATCATTATTTTCGCCGATAACGTCTTACTAAAGGAACAAATCCGACAACACTCATTCCAACAATAAGTAAAGTTGTCGGTTCAGGAGTGGTAGGATTTAATGGATTAGGAGGATTGGAACCTTCTGGAAAGTTGTTAGGAACCAAAGGCAACGAATCATTCGAATCATTTGTTCCGGGATTTGATGATTGAGGAACCATTTCATTTAGAAGTGGCTGAGCATCATTCACAAAAGAGACTAGTTGTGGTTCCGGTTCGACTATTGGTTCATCCATCAGTTCTCCACTCGCATTACCATTCGTTGGGTTCATCGCACATGTTCCCAGTGATGCCTGATCATCTCCAGGTTCTGCAAAGTCAAAAGGAATTGCGGTGCCAGAAGGATCAGTAAAGTCAGGCGCCTTACTACCGCTGTTGTCTAAGTCTGCAAATACAAACCCCGAAAGTCCTATTAGGACTATCGTTAGACTAACCATTTTCAGCTTCATATAAGACTTCATTGTTTGTCTCCTTTCCTATTGATTGGTTAGAATGGAACATCCATAAAAACATATCTAATTTTAAGTTAAACTAACCAATTTGTAAAGACTTTTTTAAAAAATATCTCAAAAAGCAAAAAAATTTACAAAATAGTATCACCACTTAAATCTAAAAATGTAATTGGCAAAAATGATCAATTCAATATGATGCAATTTTTATGCCGTTAATATTCTTTTAATAAACGTTTTTTGTGTCCGTTCATAACATCTTGGTATCAAAGGGATTACATTTTTTATGTCTCAATGTTATTAAAAGCGTGAATCATACTATCGAAAGAGTAAAAAATGATTGAGTGATGTAAAAAAATACATCGCCTTGTAGTAAAATAGTTTATATGTTTATTTTTGATGTGATCAGAATTGCAGAATTTAATATCTACTTTGAACGGTAGTAAAAGTGAATTTGGTATTGTGTAGGAACGCCCCATTGATGACCGTGTAAAGTATATCATCGGCTTGATTTTTCCTGAATCATGGAAATATTTTCCTAAAAAAGATTGTTTTTACCCAATTTCAGTCGAAAAGATTATTTCGGATTGTTTACTAACGTTCACAGGCTGGGTATTAACTTAGGTAAACCTCGTCGCTAACCCGCTAGCATCTCTCGCCAGAGTCGTGTTCGTTTTTGAACATAAAAGTGAACGGAAACGCTCTTGACCCTTTCAATTGCTTAAATATCTCGCGGCAATCTGGAACAAGTTTTTTTCCGAAGCAAAAAATCCGGAAAATTCCGATTTTATGTTACCGGCGCCGTTGCTGATTGTTCTTCACAATGGTTCAAAACCAATTATTAACAAACCAATGTTAGATGAATATATCGCCAAAGTAGTTGGAACCAAACGATTTATTCAGAAATTTGATTATATTATGGTTGATTTATCGGTGTTGACGCCTGATGAATTTGGTACTGCTCCGTTGTTGCGGGTCATTCTCGAACTGCTCAAACGCGCAACCGACGGAAATGTCCGCAAACAAATCTTAGAACCGTTGGCAGCAATTCGGGATGATGAAAAAACCCGATATTGGATT
>JAIRLW010000037.1 GCA_031259095.1 Planctomycetaceae bacterium
TCAACCTAATTTTTCTTACGAAACAACCTCAGTAGCAATGAATCCCACAAAAACCAACCTTATTACCTCATTATTCGTTTATGTTTTTAATGAGGTTTGTAGAGACGCAATGCATTGCACCTCTACTGAGGTTGTTTTGTTAAGAAAATTAGGTATAAACAAGGTTATTTGTCCAATATTCATACGTGTTAAAAATATTTCACTGATATATTACAAAAAATAAGGTGAACATAAGGTTGTTTGCCGGACAATTACGAAAACTTAAAATAGACCATTACCACCAAAGGAATCAATAGATGAGTACCAGTAACGGTAGTTTATTGACGCATCTCAAATGTGTTGCGTGCGGGAAACAATATTCCGCCGAGGAATGGCACACAATATGCCAAGACGAAAATTGTAAAGCAATTCTTTCGGCACAATATGATTTTTCCGCGAACACGTTGACGAAAGAGGAATTGTTACGCCGTCCCGCGACCATGTGGCGGTATCGGGAATTTCTGCCTGTTCGGAATTCCGAAAATATTGTAACTCTTGGCGAAGGTTTTACGCCGATGATTCCATTGAATCGTATCGGAACTATCGCCGGAAATATTATTGGTTATCGCCGAGTGTTTTACAAAGACGAATCGTTGAATCCAACTTGTTCGTTCAAAGCGCGGGGATTGAGTGCGGCAATTTCCAAAGCAAAGGAACTCGGTGTTCGTGAAACGGTTATTCCAACGGCAGGCAATGCTGGCGGCGCGTTGGCGGCTTATTCCGCTAAGGCAGGAATCAAAGCCCATATTTACATGCCGGAGCAGACGCCAAACGCTTTCAAAACAGAAGTCCGTTTGTTTGGTGCAGAACTACAGGAAGTCAACGGCAGTATCAGCGATTGCGGTAAATGGGCGAATGCGGAAGCGGCAAAACACGGTTGGTTCGATGTTTCTACGCTGAAAGAACCTTATCGGCTGGAAGGGAAAAAAACAATGGGTTATGAAATTGCCGAACAGTTCGGTTGGAATGTTCCCGACGTGATTCTTTATCCGACAGGAGGCGGCACAGGTCTTATTGGTATTTGGAAAGCGTTGGACGAGTTGGAACAACTCGGTTGGATCGGAAAAAAACGTCCGCGAATGGTCGCCGTTCAAAGCGAATCTTGCAACGGAATCCATCTTGCATTTCAAAACGGTCAAGCGTCCTCAACATTCAAAGATAACGGTTCCACTGTCGCCAACGGATTACGTGTTCCTAAACCTTATGCGGATAAGATCATTCTGAATGTTCTGCGTGAAAGTCACGGAAATTCGGTTAGCGTCGGTGATTCGGAAATTCTTACAGCGTTACGAGAAATTGCGTTATGGGAAGGTTCGCTCTGGTCGCCGGAAGGCGCGGCGCTCTGGCACGCATTCAAAATATTAAGTCAGTCGGAATGGATCGCCGACAGCGAAACTGTTTTGCTGCTAAACACCGGAAGCGGTTATAAATATCTCGATAATCTCTAAAAATATCATTTGCCAAAAGATTTTTAATTATTTTAATTATTTTAATTATTTGAATTAATTGAATTGATTGAAGTAATTTAATTAATTGAATTGATTAATTGTCCCTAATGTTCCAATCGTCCCTAAAGTCCTTTTTTAGAGGGACTTTAGGGACGATTGGAACATTAGGGACAAATGAATAATCGGGAAAATTTTTTGAAAATATCAACGCTTGTCGTTTGAATCTTTATTTTATTTGTTCAACTTCGGCGTTCTCTGGTCGCCCCCCGTTGTCAGGATGATGTCCATCTGATAAACTAATCCCTTCCGTGTGTATTGGGTAAAAATATTATTTAGTTATTTTAGTTAATCGTTAATAATTGGAGGAAAAAAAGCCAATATGACCTTGCTGACAAAAGAAGAAAAACAAGATTTAATCGGAAAATTCAAACGTGTTGACGGCGATACCGGATCATCGGAAGTTCAAATCGCTATCCTAACCAAAAAAATTAACCTTTTGACGGAACATCTCAAAGTCAATAAACGCGATAACTCCAGTCAACGCGGGTTAATGATGATGGTAAGCCGTCGCCGTCGGCTTCTGGATTATCTCAAAAACCGCGAGCCGCAACGATATGTCGATATTATTCAGACTCTCGGTATTCGAAAATAAATTAAAGCCAAATTTGATAATTTTAATTAATTAATAAATAAATTAATTAATTAATAAATTAATTTAATAATTAACGGTTTCGGCTTTCTCGTTTTCGGTGCGTGTTTTCAACCCGTATCAATAATCGTTTGTCGGTTAAAACGTTTTTACAAAACCGTTGCGGATATGGTCGTTTCCCGCCTATCCTTATCATTGTAAACGGGAACAAATCGGTAAATCACAGTAACATAAGCCGTTGCACAGGAAGTTGTTATGTCCACTATGTTAAAATTAGGAAAACGTTACGTTTCCTCTGTTACGGTACAACAAACATTTTGAACTCAAAAAGTTCCGAACAAAGAAAGTAGTACAAATTATAATGAAACATCGCGTAGAAAAAAAAATCGGAAAAGGAGTACTTTGGATCGAAACAGGCGAACTCGCCAAACAAGCTGCAGGAAGTGTCTTAATCGGGTACGATGAAACTGTTCTCCTTTGTGCCGCAACCACCGGACCAAGCCGACCCGGAACAGATTTTTTCCCGTTGACTTGCGATTACCGCGAAAGAACTGCCGCCGCCGGAAAATTTCCGGGCGGATTCATTAAACGTGAAGGACGACCCGGTCTCAAGGAAATTTTGACCTCCCGATTGATTGATCGTCCTATGCGTCCCCTTTTTCCAAAAGGATTTTACAACGAAGTTCAGGTTCAATCGTTCACCTTAGCCTGTGACCGAACCGTCGATCCTGATGTTCTGGCAATGAATGGTTCGGCGGCAGCGGTTGCAATTTCATCGTTGCCGTTTAACGGACCGTTAGCCTCTGTCCGAATCGGATACGTCAACGAAAAATTCATCCCGTTTCCAACTTCAGAACAACTCGAAGAAAGCGAATTGGATATTATCGTTTCCGGTAACCGCGAACATATCCTGATGATCGAAGGATTTGCGCGTGAAATGCATGAAGACCTGATGTTTGAGGCTCTTGCAACCGCTCATCAATATATTCAGGAAATTGTTGATCTGCAACTTGAATTGATCGAAAAGGTTCAGCCGACACGTTTGACTTACGCAGACCCTCCATTCGAAAAACTTTACGAAGCGCTCAAAGAAAAATATTACGACGCCTTTTGGACGGCAAAACGAACTGCCGGAAAATTAGATCGTTACGAAGCCTGCGAAACTCTTAAAACCGCCGCGCGTGAAGAATTTTTTCCAGCGTCAAAATCCAACAATGTCGGTGGAATCTTGACCAGAACCGATGACATCGTTGACGAAGCCTCTGATCTTGATCCTCCAGTGGACAATCAATCTCAGTGGGATGCGGATCTTTTTGATATTGCATGGAATGAACTTGAAGAACGTGTTGTTCGTGATCAGATTCTTTCGGGAACACGACCGGATGGTCGGGGAATGAAAGACGTCCGCGATATTGAATGCCGGATAAACGTTTTGCCGCGAGTTCACGGTTCTGCGATTTTCCAACGCGGTGAAACACAAGCATTGATTACGATTACGCTTGGAACCGCAAGAGATGAACAACGTGTGGACGGCTTATTCGATGAATATTCAAAAAAATTCATGCTGGATTACAACTTTCCAAGTTTTTCGGTTGGCGAATGTAAACCGATTCGCGGACCAGGTCGGCGTGAATATGGTCACGGCGCGTTGGCGGAACGCAGTGTCAAACCGGTTATTCCGTATCCCGAAAATTTTCCGTACACCATTCGTGTGGTTTCCGATATTTTGGAATCAAACGGTTCCAGTTCGATGGCAACTGTTTGCGGTGCAACACTTGGTTTAATGGCGGCTGGTGTTCCGATTTCCAATCCGGTTGCCGGAATTTCCGTCGGATTGGTCAAAGAAGGGGAACGCTGGGTTCTTTTAACCGATATTATGGGTGACGAAGATCATTTCGGCGATATGGATTTCAAAATTGCCGGAACGCAAAACGGTATTACCGGAATTCAACTTGATCTGAAGATTGACGGAATTAGTCTGGAGATTATTAAGGCAACCTTAGCCCAATCCCGTGAGGCGAGAATTCAGATTCTTCGTAAAATGCTCAGTGCGATTCCGCGGCCGGCAAAAGAAATTTCGACTTATGCTCCGCGATTATTCAAAACGAAAATTGATCCTGATAAGATTGGTCTCTTAATTGGACCCGGCGGAAAAACGATTCGTGGAATTCAGGACAGAACGGGAGCGTTAATTGAAATTGACAATGACGGAACTGTTTCGATTGCTTCGTCCGATGAAGCCGGCGCTCAAGCGGCGCTTGATGAAGTAACACGAATAACCGGTTCGGTGGAAATTGGTAAAGTTTATGAAGGTCATGTTACCAGTATCAAAGATTTTGGAGCGTTCATCGAAATTTTACCCGGACGCGACGGACTTTGTCACATCAGTGAACTTGCCGACGAATATATCGACAATATCCATAATCATGTTAAAATCGGCGACCGTTTTCCGGTTAAAGTGATTGCTGTTGACGAACAAAACCGCATCAAACTTTCACGTAAAGCCGTGAGTAAAGAGCGGACAGGAGATTGAATTGAATTGAATTGCCGATAGGTAACACGTTGCGAATATTAGAAATAATAAATTAAACGTGACAAGGGGAACTTCTAAAAACTTCGACTGAAATCGACCAAAATTGAT
>JAIRLW010000222.1 GCA_031259095.1 Planctomycetaceae bacterium
TCAGGGCTTCGGTTGGTGATGGTCCTTGAACCTACCCCGTTGGGGTAGGCTATAATCCTATTGCCCTTTCAGGGCAAATACTTTTTTAACCTCAAACAATAATTCCACTGATATATTACCATTATTTTAAGTTTGTGTTCAATCATTCGATAGCTGCCCACTTCTTGAGTTTTATGCTCCACACTTTGAAATTCGTTTTTTATTTTCCGCTCCATAATTGCATATCGCTAAAAAGGCGGCTGACCGATTCGTGGCAATGGATTCGGCGTATCGCTTCGCCAAGTAACGGCGCAACACTTAACACTTTCAGATTCGGTAACAACTCTTCCGGTAACGGAATCGTGTCGGTCAGGATAATATTTTCAACCGGCGCGTTACGAAGATTCATAATAGCGTTACCGCAGAGAACGCCATGTGTTGCGCCAATGTAAATTTTTTCGGCTCCATTTCTTTTGACCAGATGAGCCGCTCCGCAAATCGAACTACCCGTACTAATCATATCATCGAAAAGCAACGCAATTTTCCCTTCAATCGGACCGCCAATCAAATTCGCTTGTTCCACGCGATTACCAAAACGGCGTTTGTCGATAATTGCCAAACTTCCGCCAAGTGATTTGACATGAGACGCTGCCCGTTTGATGCTTCCTTCATCAGGACTAACCACCACCACCCGATCTTCCGTGTAACCAAGATTCCGAAAAAAATTATCGAGAACCGGCGCTGCAGTAAGATGATCAACCGGAATATCAAAAAATCCCTGAATCTGAGCGGCGTGGAGATCCATCGAAAGAATCCGGTCGGCTCCGGCACGAGTCAAAATGTTGGCAACCAATTTTGCGGTAATCGGCACTCTGCCTTCATCTTTCCGATCCTGACGCGCGTAACCAAAATAAGGAATTACCGCCGTTACACGATCAGCGCTCGCCCGCTTAAAACTTTCAATCAAAATCAAAAGTTCCATCAAATTATCGTTCACCGGCGGACAAGTCGGTTGAATAATAAAAATGTCCTGCCCGCGAACATCCTGCTCAATCTTACATTGGGTCTCTCCATCAGGAAAATTACCAACCGCAAGTTGACCTTGAGGAATACCAAGATAATCACAAATTTGTTTGGCTAAACCGGGATTAGCACGTCCAGAAAATATTTTCAGATCGTTCATGTTGTAAAGAAAAAAATCAAAAGAAATGAGGGAGATCAAATACAAGGACAAAAGTATATCCAATACCATCCCTTTGGACAAGACTTACTCGCAAAACATTTACCAAAATTTTTCCTAGCGTTCAGATTTCAATATTGAGTAATGTTTCAGTGGAATTAGTGTGTTTGAGTTTATTAAGAGAACTTCTAAAAAACCACTTGAATCAACTTAAAATAATGTTAAACTCTATCTAATGTTAAATTTTCCTTTTTTTATTTCCTTGTTCCCTTTATTCCGATTATGTTCGCTTCCGGTAGTCGTCCTTCTTTTTTTAATATTGAAACTCGACTTGACAAGATTCCTCATGACAACGATTTTGTAATCGTATCAAGTCAAGTGTTCGTTGTCCTTTCAAGGCGTAAAGGAAATACTATTTCATGTTATATTAATTGTTGAAAAACACAATATCCATACTCAATGAGACGCCTTTGATCAATTTATTTTTTTTTCGCTGCCTTACTATGGTTGCGGTTTGATTATTGTACTTGAATGACTTTTACCAATCCGACGGCATGGTTTCTCCTGTTTTGGGCGGTTCCGATTATTCTGTTTTATATTCTCAGGATTCGGTTGCGTCAGGAACCGGTTTCGACCACGATTTTCTGGCAACAAGTTTTTGAAGAACGCCGATCACGTTCTTTTTGGCGACGTTTACGTCATCTTATTTCGTTGTTGCTGAGTTTGCTTTTTCTTTTCCTGCTGGTCGGAGCCGTTTTGAACCCGATTTCCGAGTCGATCAAAAAACCGGCACAGTGTGTGATTATTGTTGATAATTCCGCCGGAATGAATACCATAACGGATTCTCAAGGAACCACGCGTCTTGATCTGGCGAAAATCCAACTGAACCGCCTTTTAGCAACAAACACAATTGCCCGTCAAACCGCCATAATCACTGCAAGCGGTACGCCACAAATTGTTGTTGGTTTTACCGATCATCTTGGAACGTTGCGGCGTGGCGTCGGATTGATCAAGCCAACCGATTATGGAACCGCGTTGACGGCTGCGGCTGAATTATCGGAACAATTAATTGGTTCGGAGGAAAATTCATTGATTTGGATTTACACTGATGGTTGTGTTTCAAATTTAACCGATCTGATGAAAAAACCGAACATCCGTTTTTTTCCGGTTGGTTCGCCGACCGATAATATCGGAATTACACGGTTTCAGCCGCGACGTTCTTTGAGTGATGCGGTTGGTTATGAGGTTCTCGTTGAAACGGTCAATTTTGGTACGGAATCTGTTGATGTTCGGTTGGAAGTTGAACTTGAAAACCGGATTGTTGATGTGATTCCTTACAAACTTGAACCGAACCAACCGCAAACGAAAATTATTCAGAATACCGCCCCGCAAGGCGGTTTACTTCGGGCAACCTTGAAACCAACCGCCGTTTCAGAGAACGCTTTGCCGGATGCGTTTCCAACCGATAATACCGCTATTGCCTTTTTGCCGGAACGATTAACGCAACATATTTATCTTTTTGGTACGGAAGATTTTTTTCTGCTTAAAGTGTTGCAATCGCAGCCGAATGTTGAGTTACATTTTTTATCGGAGTTACCGGATCGGATTCCAGACGGCGGAGTGTTGGTTTTGCATCAAACGGTTCCCGCAAAAATTCCAACCGGCAACGTGTTGATTGTTGATCCGCGTAACAGTTGCGATCAATTTGACGTCGGTGAACCGCTTCAAATTCCGGTGATTGCCAAAGAACTTTCCGCAACGCCGTTTTTGAAATTCGTTCACCTGACCAACTTAATCTTATCAGGAGCAAGAAAATTAACGTTTCAAAATCAAAAGGTGGTGATTCTGGCGGAAACACCGGAAGGTTCGCCGGTTTATGCTTATTGTGATAATATGTTCGTGTTGACTACCGATTTGAAACGGAGTGATTTGGCGTTGCGCACGGCGTTTCCGATTTTGGTCGCTCAGGCGTTGACTCAATTTCGCAACAGCGGTGGCGAACTGGAAAAAACGTTTTCAACTAATGAACCGGTTCAGATTAAAGTAAAAACAACCAACGAACAAGTTATCGTAACATCACCGTCAGGATTTTCGCAACAATTTCCGGTTAAATCGGGAACGGTATCGCTTGGCATGTTACCGGAATGCGGTATCTGGACTATTCAGGACGGAATAACCGAACCGATTCGTGTTGCGTGTAATTTGTCCAACTTTTCCGAGAGCAATTTACGGCTTGCGCCGGAATCGTTTTACGCCCCAATGCCCGATACCGCATCCTTGCCAACCGCAACACCGATCCGGTTTTGGCTGACACTGGCGGCGTTAATACTTTGCGTTACCGAATGGTTTTTGTATCAACGCCGTTGGATTGAGTAAAGATTCTACTGCCAACATATTGTCCCTAACGGGACAAAACTACCTGATATTGACCAGACAGCTGTCCTTAAACAAGTAAAAAAATTATCGGCGGTCTCTTGAATACGCCGGCATTCTCTGTTATATTTCGACTTTAAGGAACTTCTGAAAACTCGTTTTCTGATCGATCCAATTCGACCGAGGTTTTTAGAAGTTGCCTTTATTTAATTGACAATGATAATTACACGGGTTTAAGTATCGTTGTTTCAATTTTATTTTATTTCAACCCTTTTTCAATTGATAATCAATTAGGTCGCCACTTCCTGATTATGTTGTGTTTGCAGAAATCGGGCTGCAATCAGAAGTTCTTGATCAGCCGAAAGAAGTAAGGACATTAGTGACCAATGCAATGATCCCTAATCCCCCAATGAATACATCAGAAGCAAAACATGCTGATCTCAAACGATATTTGAGTCAATTTGACCGTCTTGCAATTGCATTTTCGGGCGGAGTGGACTCTACGTTTTTGTTACAGTCGGCTCATACGGTTCTTGGAAACCGGATCATTGCGGTAACGGCAAGGTCGTGTAGTTTTCCGAAACGGGAATTGGATGAAGCGTCGGATTTTGTTCGGAAAAAAGGAATTGAACATATTATTGTTGATTCGGAAGAGTTGGAAATAGAGGGATTTTCAAAGAATCCGCTCAACCGGTGTTATC
>JAIRLW010000388.1 GCA_031259095.1 Planctomycetaceae bacterium
CCAACCGCGTAATCTCACGCTTGAGACGTTTATTTTCGCGCTCCAGATCAACCGGTTCCGGTGAAACCGAAATGGGTACCTCTTGATTAAACATAAATTTGTCTTAAAAATTATTTCTCCCAATTGTCCCTTTATGTCCCATTTGTCCCTACTTACACTGAAAATTTTAGGGACAATTGGGACAATAATTATTCAATAATTTATTCAATTCAGAACTCAGAATTCTTGAACTTAAAAAGCACAAACAATAAACGTATAATTATGCATTCGATTGGTGAGATCGCCGTTGGGAGTTTGAACGGGACAGAGTTCTCCGCAGGAATAACCTAAAAGATAAGGCGTTTTTACTTCGAAGAGCGCGTCGCGGATGATTTCCAACTCCGCCAACGAGTCGAGTCCCAACGTCCAATATCGTGCCGCACAGGAATAAATTAACAAACCATTGGCGTTTGGTTCGGCTTTCCGAATTTTTTCTAAAATATTCCGAGTTGTTTCCAAAACGATATTTTTGTTGAATCTTCCGGTCAACAGCGTTACTCCATTCTTTAATTCACCGCTGCAAACGGCAACACGTTCCGAATTGAAATTATTCATCGCGCGAACCACCGGCGGAGCGCCGTCTTCGAAATCCATGAGTAACGGAATCATGTGAACGGAGCTAGGGTCGGATTCGTCGAATGGCAAACCGAGCGTATTTTTCAAGTAATAGAGAATCGGCGTATTATCGACCGAATACAATAAATTACCGCGTGCATCGGTGATCACGCCGCGGGCTTTTCGAATATTTTCATCGGAAACTGCCGCCAGATAAAATCGCGGTTTCAGATGTTTGCCTTGCAGAAGAATAAACGCAAAACGATCATAATAGGCTTTACCGTCACACAAAATGCGTGCTTCGTGAAAGTCGTGAGTATTATCGACGGGCATTGTTCCGAAAACCGGTATGCCGTCGGAAATTCGCGACATGGTTTCGACAACAAAATCACCACCGGCTCCGAATTGGGAGGTTGCCAGCGGAAAATAACTAATTGCCAATGCCGGTTTACCGGCAAGGGTTGCGATAGCATTTTCGTAAGCATTTCGGAGAACGGTTTCATCGCGTGAAGTGATTGGTTCGGTGAGACCGATAGAAAAATTGACTTCGTTGCTGGTCAAAACCATGATCGTCAACGCCAATTCGCTGATTTCGTCGTGAACCGCACTGCCGAGCGTTGTCACTCCGGCGACCCGAAACGGCAACGCACGACTCAACGCTTCAACAACTCCAGAATCAACAAAATAAGTGGAGCAATGGAGAATACCGACAGAATTTTTGAGGAGATTTTTTTCCAGATGGAGTTGTTCCAAAATCTCAGAAACTGCCAGTTTAACGTCGTCCACTTCGTAAGTGTAGGCTGTTATTGATTTTATCATGCTAAGTTCCCTGTTGAGTTCTTTGTAACTGTTTTCGCCGTTTTAGGAAAAATCAACAACCTTCCGTTTTTTCAGCGTGAACAATGGCAGAAAAACAATTGACGAAGGTGTGAAGTTCGGCAATATTATACTGAAAAAAATACGCTTGTCAAAAGAATCAAAAAAATCTTTTGGCAAATGATATTTTTAGAGATTCTCAATAACTGATTCTCATGGACGCCGGTTACACAATCGGACACAGATCAAACCAATGTTGTCCGAAGGATTCGATCCAACGGTCGGCTTGAACCGGACCGGTTGAACCTGTTTCGTAAAATTCCGGGTCTTGCATCCGACCTCCGTCCCATGTCTTTTGAATCGGATCAATAATCCGCCACGCCGCTTCCACCTCGTCGCTTCGGGCAAAAAGGGAGGCGTCGCCGTGTATCGCGTCCAACAATAAACGTTCATAAGAATCAGGCATTTCACCGGAAAAACTGTTCTTAAAATTAAAATTCAGTTCCGACGGACGAATTTTCATTTCCGTATCGGGGATTTTTGTCATAAAATGAACCTGAATTCCCTCCGCCGGCTGAAGTTGCAAAAGCAGACGATTTCCATGTAACGGTAAATTCGACGCTTTATCCGAAAACATACTGTGAGGCGGTTGACGAAAATTGATAACAATTTGTGTTGACCGGCATGCCATCCCTTTACCGCTTCGCAAAAAAATCGGAACATCTTTCCAACGCCAATTGTCAATAAAAAGCCGAATCGCTCCATACGTTGCCGTTTGACTGTCTTTCGCAACGCCCGACTCGTCACGATAATTCCGGTATTGACCTCGCACTGAATTTTGCAGCGTTTCCTCTTCTGTCATCGGACGAATCGACTGTAACACCTTAACCTTTTCGTCACGGATTGCTTTCGCGTCAAACCGTGCCGGCGGTTCCATCGTAACAAAAGATAATATTTGCAACAAATGATTCTGAAACATGTCCCGCAAAATTCCAGCCGTTTCATAATAGGGCGCACGCCGTCCGATCAAAATATCTTCGTTGGCGGTAATCTGAATATTTTGAATATAGTTGCGATTCCAAATCGGTTCAAAAATCGCGTTGGCAAAACGTAAAACCAGAACATTATTAACGGTTTCCTTGCCAAGATAATGATCAATCCGATAAATTTGCGATTCATCAAATCGGCGATGAATAATTTCGTTCAATTTTTGTGCGGATTCCAAATCGGTACCAAAAGGTTTTTCGATCACAATCCGGCATGAACGTTCCGCCGATTCCGACGACAATCCGGCAACTCCGAGTTGTTCGGCGGCAACCGCGTAAAACTGCGGCGACGTCGAAAGATAAAACAGACGATGCGATGTCGTCGCACCGGATTGCCCACCGTTTTCAAGTTGGTTGAGAAACGCGGCAAGCGAAGTGAACGAATCGGCATTGCCAATATCTCCGGCGTGATAACGGAGGCACGGCGCAAATGCCGACCACGTTTGTTCACAAAAAAGATTGCCGGTAAATTGACGTGTTGTTTCCAATAATTTTTTACGCCAAACCTCGTCTTTCATCGGAGTTCGTGAAAAACCGATGAGATGAATTGGTTGCGGTAAACGCTTTTTACGAAACAAATTGTACAACGCCGGAATTAATTTGCGGCTCGTCAAATCGCCGGACGCTCCAAAAATAACCAAAGAATACATATTTAGTGGAAAGTTGATAGTGGATAGTAAATTGTGGTGTATAAATTGTAATGTAACTGTCTATTTTAATAATTGTTATTATAACGATAAAAATGTCTTTCCTAACGCCCTTTCAGGACTAAAATTACGATTTCACAATACTGAACAAAAAGGACCAAATAGACAGTTATATTGTCATGGGAGCAATTTATACGTAAATAGAAATTAACAAAATACTTAATTTTTGCAATACTCCTTTTAATAGAGATAGCATTCGGGGCTTTTGTTTATTGTTCTCATCGCGGAAACTCGATTAATTCGGCTTGTTTTTTTATTGGATGGCGGCTATAATCCTATAATCTGAAAACACGACCACGTTATTTATAGGGAACTTCTAAAAACTTCGACTGACATCGACCAAAATCGATTTTAGTCGAATTGGGTCGATTTCGGTCGATCAAAAAATAAGTTTTTAGGAGTTGCCTATATTCAAAAGAGTTAGGAATTGGCGTGTTTAAAATTTAACCATTCGTAAATATATCAGTGGAACATTTATATTTCCATTTTAACCCCGCCATGGGTGTGATGTGCATAACCGTAGGTGGAGCGCAGTGCAACCTACGGATCGGAAAATCTCCTTCTTTATTTAAGCCCTGCAGGGGCGAGATCATCAACCGAAGCAACGATTATCTCGCCCTTGCATGGCTTGTGATGGGAAAGGCGACTTCCGGCGGTTGCGCTGCGTCCACCGCCGGTTATGCACCTCTCGTCCCTGCGGGACTAAAACAAAATACGGAACTAAAACAAAATAACCGATCACGGAAAGTCCACTGATACATTACAACCATTCCAGTAAAAAACGCTTGCGTCACTATTCGCTACTATTCGCTATTCACTATCAACTATTCACTAAACAATGCCGCTTGATCTTGACTTATCACCGCCGAGTTCTCAGAGTATCGCCAAGCGTGCTTTGATTTGCGCTGCTCTCGCGGAAGGTTCCACCATTTTAGAAGGTTCTTTTTATTCGCAAGACCTTCAGGTGATGGTCAACGCTTTACGTCAAATCGGTTTGAAAGTCCGCCAGGACGCCATGCAAGGACGTATTGAAATAATCGGTCAAAGCGGTATTTTTCCGGTGGACGAAGAATATATCGACGTCGAAAACAGTACGTTGACGCTTCATTTTCTGACTTCGGTTCTTGCCTTTTCACGCGGACTTTACCGGATTAACGGCGACCGGCGCGTGCAACAATTTCCGATTGGCGATTTGATTTATGCGTTGAATCAACTCGGCGCAGATGTTCAGAGCGCCAATGCTTACGATACTTCGCCGTTGTTGATTCAAGGAGTTTGGGATCGGCAAGGAATCAGTCCTTCGTCCAAACGCTATGCGATCCCCACAGAAATGAACGGCAATAAACAACGTTATGCGGCAATGACCGGAACATTGTCTAGTCAATATGTCAGCGGTATTTTGCTCGCTTCACCGCTTGCCGCCCGAAGTTGTCCGGTGGAATTGCATGTGGTCAACCAATTGACTTGTGATCCTTATCTTTTGATGACGTTGGATGTGATGAAAGAATTTGGCGTAACCGTTCCGGTACAAACAGGCGGAGATGAAAATCCGCTCTTCTCAAAAGGAACAACTTATCTCATTCCGCAAGGCGTCCAATATCGTCCGCACACGTATCGGATTGAACCGGACGCTTCGCTCGCCAATTACGCCTTTGCCGCAGTCGCTATCGCCGGAGGTCGCGTTACCGTTAAAAATCTAACAGATACCAGTATTCAGAAAGAAATCGAATTTATCTATTGTCTTCAACGCATGGGTTGCCGGATTTCTTTTGCCGATCACTCTGTTACCGTTGAAAAATCGGAACGGTCTTTATTGCGTGGAATTTCGGTGGACATGTTTGACATGGTGGATTCGATTCAGACCTTTGCGGTGTGCGCGTTGTTTGCCACATCGCCGTCACGCATCACCAACATCGGACATCTACGGCGACGCGAACCGGATCGGTTGCCCAAATTATTGACCGAATTACGCCGTTTCGGCGCCAATATCAATGAGTTTGAAGACGGATTCCTGATTGTTCCGCGAAAATATCTCAACCCGTCAACAATCGACGCCGAAGGCGATTCACGACTCGCCATGTCTCTTGGTC
>JAIRLW010000421.1 GCA_031259095.1 Planctomycetaceae bacterium
CTTGAGCCGTATGCTAAAGCATACGGTTTACGGTTAATAAAGTGCTGTCCCCTAGCGGGGCAAAGAAAATAAAAAAAGGAATTTGTTACCGTGCAAAGTGTACCTTGTTTTTTTCCGCAACCAGCAAGAGATTTCCGCCCGGCAACAGTAACGACAATAAACCGGAAATCGGAGTCAACATATTCAGAATTTTGAGTTGCACTTTCCCGATTCCGGTGCGACGAAAGAAAACGCCGTTGATTAACCATGAAAAATAAGCCGCAACATGAATACTTCGACATTGGACAATACGGAAACCTGTTTCCTGACAAAGTTGACCTAGATTCCGTTTTGTGTAACGCCGCCGATATCCGAGTGTTTTGTCAAGTTCACAAAACAACGACGGATATTGCGGAACAACTAGAATAACGTTACCGCCGGGACGAAGCATATTGTAAATTCGTTTCAATGCCGCCGCGTCATGTTCTGTTTTTTGAAGCCCATGAACGTATAATACGGAATCAAATTCATTGTTTGGTATGGGAGTATCAGAAGGAGATTCGGAATCAGGATCGAGACGAATTACCGAAACAACGGCGTTACCGTCATAAAGATTTTCGAGAAATCGGACGCATTCTTCACGGTGATCCGAAACGACAAGTTGTTCACGCTGCGGCAAAAGACGGGAAACAAGACCAACATGACTTTCCAGTTCAAGAATGTTGTTGCCTAAATAGGGCAAGGAACGGCGGACAATATCGTGATAATAACGCCGAAGACTGTCCGGTGAATTTTGAACTTGAAGTACATCCGATTCGTTGGCATAGTCGTCAAGAAACCAATATTTTAGAATCGTCCAGATTGCACTGATTCCATCTTTCCAACCGATTTTTTTTCCTTCACTGTATTTTCGTCCGTGATAACTGATTGGAACTTCGTAAACACTGAGTCCGCGTTTGGCGATTTTAACCGTAATTTCCGGTTCGATTCCAAAACGGTTGGAACGAAGCGGAATTGATTTCAAAACTTGTCCGCGAAACGCTTTGTAACACGTTTCCATATCGGTCAAGTCAAGACCGGTAACCATATTGGAAAGAAAAGTCACCAAATAATTTCCGAGTTTGTGATGATAAAACAACACTTTCCGCATTTCACGGCAGGTAAACCGTGAACCGTAAACGACGTCGGCATAACCTTCCAGCAATGGTTTAAGCATGAGGTGATATTCGTTTGGGTCGTATTCCAGATCGGCGTCTTGAATGATAGCAAAATCGCCGGTCATTGCCTCAATAGCACGCCGAATCGCCGCACCTTTGCCCTGATTTACCGGTTGCTCAAATGTTCGGATGTTCGGATAACGTTCACGAAGTTTCTGAATCACTTCCGATGTTCGATCTTTTGAAGCGTCGTTGACAATGATAATCTCTTTTTGCAAACTTTCAGGAAGCCGCGCCGCAACAACACGATCAACCAGACGTTCCAAATAGGCCTGCTCATTGTAAACCGGAATGAGAATCGACAATACCGCCATCAAAATTCCTCGTCGTAACTATTATAATACTGAAAATAAAAACCGTCTGAACGCGGCATTATACCAAAACAGAAAATCGAATATACCTATCCCAACCTTAAAAATTCCGGTATTGCTAGTTTAATCTAGACATTTTATTATGTAATCTATCAGTGGAATTATCGTCTTTAACATAAGTTCTTATGTAATAATCAGTTAAGAACACACGTCATTTCACGGTTTAAAACATAAAATTGGATGTAAGTTGTTTGGAATTAAGTATTTGCAAAAAACAAACAATTATTTCACTGATATATTACAGGTTGTCCATCTTATGTTTTATCTAAATTACTAACCAGACGATGAATGTTAGGAATTATTTTCGAAATAATCCAAAAAAATTATAAAATCAGTATAAAAGTTAAAATCTGCTGCCGATATAAGGAAGTGTATCAAGAGACGGGAATGAGAAGGATTGTGGATTAGGAAAAAACACCCTCAATTCTCGATCACCAATATCCCAATTATGGAGTTTTGAAATGCAAGTCAAAGTGTACACGCCGCGAATTATTGAAATTGCCAGTGAATACCTTCCTGCGTTAGCCAAACGCGCTGCCGATAGTCTCGGCGAACGGGCTGGCGAAATTTCGGCAACACGCGGTCATCTTGTCCGTCAAGCAGTTCAGGATGGGTTAATTCGTGAATTTGACGATTTAATCGCCGAAGATGGAACGGTCGATCTGGTTTGTGATCCTGGTATGGAAATTCCTCTCGAACTTGAAAATCAGACCCTCACCTTAACAGAGTTGCTCGAAGCGCTCCATTACAAACGGAGTTGGTCCGAAATGAAATCCAAAAACGAAGCGGCTTGAGGTTCCTATGACGAGCAATCTTTCTCAAACGGCACGCCCTGTCGCCATTTCTTTCAAAGATTTTCGCGATGAGGAAATTGTCGATTTTTTTGCGAACGAAAGCAGAATGTTCCATCCCGAAACCAAACCAAATAGTTTGGGGCGCAGCCGTTTGGTCGGCGCACCGCATTTTCCAATGGAACGTAAAGGAACTGCCGCATTTCGTGTTTCGTTTCGCTTGAACAAGGGGCAACAGGAAAAAGAAAAAGAGGTATCCTGTTATGATGCGTCCCGTTATCATGGATCGCGGACAGAATCAATCGGAACTATTCCGATGACGCCGGATATCTTTATTCTCACAAACGATCCGGAAGTTCTGACCAAAACCGCTAAAAATCGTTTTGCCGAGAATCATTCCCAAAGTCCGAATAAAAATCTAAAACGAAAAAAAATCAAAACCGTTGAACCGTCTTTCCGAAAACCGTCCAGCCCACAGGCTTCCGTGTTCATGACGGAACAGGTCAACAAAAATCAGGCGGTAAAAATTGTTTACAATCCATTGGAAAACGAAACGAAAAAAAATACATTCTACCCGATCAATACGTCTGTTCCAGAAACAGAAAAATCAACAGAACAATCGAGGGATACGGAAAAACAATTGTTGGAACGTATTCAGCAAACGGATAAACAACTTGACCGTTTAATCGAAACATGGCCCCGTCTCTCATCACAACTCAAGGAAACGATTACAACACTCCTTGAAGTTTCTGAAAAAGATGGAGAAAATTTCTAATTCTTTTCTTTTGTCCCAATAGTCCTTATTGTCCCATTTGTATTGTTCCATTTGTCTCTAACATTTTTTCAGTGAAGGGACATTAAGGGACAATAAAGGACTATTGGGACAATATTTATTTATGAAGTCGAAGTTGTCTGATCGTTTTTCAAGAGTCGAAATGAAAAAACAAGCAGGACGGAAACGGTAAAAAAACAAGAAAGAAACACAAGAGGATGAAGTGAACCGTAACGTTCCGAAGCAGATGTTAAGCCCTGAGATAACGGATTCTCTTCTTCTGTAATTGTCTTTGTTTCAGAAACAGGAATATTTGTTTCTATCACAGGAACTGAAACAGGTTGAGCATTCTTTTCCTCTGTTAATTCTTGTAATTCCTGTTTTTCCGAAGAGATATGAGTTACCGTATCGTCTGAAATTTGATGTCCGACCTGAACAATCGGCGTTGCTTCTGAGGACTGTTGCGAAGAATTGGAACCAACTCCAATACTTCCATAATGAAATCCGCCGGTCGTTAAATCCATTCCCATCCACGCCGCAGTTCGAACCGCATGAGTTTTTTTCCGATTCGAATCAAAGGAAAATGGTGTGAGCGGAATGTTGGGAACTGTTTGGGAATCGCCGGTTTTTTCGGGTTCTATTTGTTGCGGTTGCGGTTGGGAACTCTGAATTTTTTCAACCTTTTTCTCAAACACGGAAAACGACACCGGCGGAACCGATTGCATATAACGCCGTGAACCGGAATGCGTGCCGAAAGACATGGACGATCCGGCAAGGTCGGCTCGACGTTGTTGCGAGGAAGAAACGGTTGTTTGTTCTGCCGAAACCGCCAAATTAAGGCTTTCACTCAAATGGTGATGCGGTCCGCCTTGTTCAATTGAAGCAAAATAAACTTCTGGTCGTGCCGGAAGTGATTCCAT